>NZ_JBGLYU010000099.1:0-979 GCF_047304235.1 Variovorax sp. Varisp36 | reverse complement strand
GGCAGCAGGACTGGGAACGGAGTGTGCGGCGCATCGAACGCCAAGTGAATTGCATTATTTGAGGCTATTGATGCAATCGATGGAATAACGAAAGAGCCCACCAATGCATATCGACCCAGTGCGGTCGCGGTTCATTGAAGAGGGTGTCGCACCGTGCCGCGGCGATGCATTTGCGAACCGGCGCATGCGTCATTCTGAAAATGAAATTCAGCCGCTCATTTTCAGAGGCAATCCGGCGGGCGATTTCTTCATCTTGTAGGCCACACTAGTCGCCCGATGGAGGTTCCCTTGAGCCAGTCCGGTCCGGCTTCAGGATCGGCTCTTTCCTCAGACAAGCAGGCGCCGGCGCGAGTCGAGCCCTGCGCGAACTTGGGAGTGAACTCCGCAACCTGATCGAGCTGGCGATGCAATCGACGCGTGCAGTGTGGCAGGCGCGTGTCGTCGTGCGAGCTCGCGTCCGAGCGCTGCATGGCGAAGCCGCTGATCGTGCCGGTCGAACATGCACGAGCAAGACGGCGAGCGATGACATTCAGTGGCCTTGCGCGCATCGCAGGTGACAACGAATGTCACTTCCTGTCGTTGCATGTCGCTCGCGCCGCGCGCAATGCATCCATCGGATTTACCAATTCGATCGCATCGAGCGATCGGGGCGAGTGGCATGCAGATTGCGGAATTACTTTTTTACACACTCACGAGAGATGACACATTCATGAGAGATGACAAGAGTGACTTTCTGCTGGATCGACGCACCTTCTTCCTTGGTACGGCGAGTGCGCTGGCACTGGGAACGACGGCCTGCGGCGGAGGAAGCGGGGGCAGCAGCTTCTCGCCCATAGGTGGGGCGGCCGCACAGCAGACGCCGCCGCAGCTGACACCTGCTGCGGTCGCCGGTGTCGATTCCCCCAATACCCCCGAAACCCCTGCGGCCGAGCCGCCCACCCCCCAGCCCCCAGTACGCAAGAACGTGCACCCCCGCCAG
>NZ_JBGLYU010000098.1:0-1335 GCF_047304235.1 Variovorax sp. Varisp36 | reverse complement strand
TCCTCGATAGCTCAGTCGGTAGAGCGCCGGACTGTTAATCCGTAGGTCCCTGGTTCGAGCCCAGGTCGAGGAGCCACCACAAGCCGCAAGGCCTCTGGAAAGCCCGCTGTCTTTTTGGACAGCGGGCTTTTTCTTTGCCCGGTACATGCTTAACGGCAAGGCAGGTGAGGCCATTGCTTGATGGCCTCGCGGCACGTCCTACACTCGGGCGCATGGTCCCCTTGTCCGTGTTCCGCAAACACCCTGCACGCGCAGCCCTGCCCCAGGCAGTGGCTGGCCGCCGCACGGGTGTTGCCCTTGCGGCGACCACGGCGATCTTGCGACGCACCCGCGCACTTTCCTGAGCCCGGCGGTCCGCTACCCTCCTTCCTGATGCGCGAACCATTGACCGCCGGGCACCCGCCGCGCGGCAGCGACGCCGTTCGTTCTTCCATCCAGAACGGCGCCGCAATCAACTGGAGTGCTTCATGCTTGCAACCATTCACGGGGAGCGCACGCTCACCGAACTCGACTTCGTCCGCCTCGGCAAACTGACGGGCCACCAGCTTCCGCCCGTACTCGCCGAACTCCTCGATGCGGCGGACGTGCTGCCCTCGCGCGAGGTCCCGGAGGACATCGTGACGATGAACTCCCAGGTGGAGGTCGAAGACCCCGTCACGCGGCAGCGCCAGAAGATCACCCTCTGCTACCCCGGTGACGCGCAGCCGGGCGCAGGCTTCGTCTCGGTGCTGTCGCCCGTCGGCATCGGCCTGCTGGGCATGAAGACGGGCACGCTTGCCCGCTGGCAGATGCCCAATGGCGCGGAAGGCGCCGCGCACGTGGTCGCGGTGCTGTTCCAGCCGGAGGCCAGCGGCGACTACACGCGCTGAGATCGCTCGTGACTTTCGGCACTGGCGCGCCGTAGTGCCGGGGTCGTATCGTCGCGCGGCCGCCGGCGGCGCGTCGAATCGGGAGGCCGTACAGGCCATGGCAATTCCAACTTCGGTCCTGACGAGTGACGCCTGCCACGGGCGCAGCATCCTTCTTCTCACTCGACAGATCGAACATGGCTTTTTTCAAACTCTCTCTCGCAAGCGCACTCACCGGCCTGCTGGCCCTTTCAGGTTGCCAGACCATGGATATGCAGATGGGCAGCCAGTCGGCCAAGACCATGGCCACCGGCAGCGCCGCAGGCAGCGCCACCGCCGGCGAAAGCAGCCAGCTCGAGCGCTGCGAATCGCCACTCGGCACGGTCTCGCTGATCGAAAACCAGAGCGCGGGCTGGTACACCATCCTTACCGGCGAATACCGCCTGCCGCCCACGGCCAACCTGCTGCGCCTGCTGGTGCAGCAATC
>NZ_JBGLYU010000097.1:0-1616 GCF_047304235.1 Variovorax sp. Varisp36 | reverse complement strand
ACCTTGCCGTTGGCGTTCAGCGGCAGTGCATCGAGCACCATCAGCACGCTGGGCACCATGTAGTCGGGCAACGCTTCACCCAGGCGCTCGCGCAGCGCCGCCGTGTCGATGCCTTGGCCCGATACGTAAGCGACCAGCCTGGCACCCGAGGGGCCTTCGTTCGCGACGACCACCGCCTCCCTCACCTCGGGCTGCGCCTGCAGCTGCGCCTCGATCTCCCCCAGCTCGATGCGGAAGCCCCGCACCTTCACCTGGTGGTCGATGCGCCCCAGGTACTCCAGCTGCCCTTCGTTGCTCCAGCGCACCAGGTCGCCGGTGCGGTACAGCCGGCTGCCGTTGTCGGTGGCAATGAAGCGCTCGGCCGTCAGGCCGGCTCGCCTCAGGTAACCCCGTGCAAGGTGGATGCCGCCCAGGTACAGCTCGCCGGCCACACCGGCCGGGACTTCGTTCAGGCTCGCATCCAGCACATGCGCCTGCGTGTCGCTGATTGGCCGTCCGATCGGCACCTGCGTGCTGCCGTCGTCGCGGCACGTCCACTGGGTGACGTGGATGGTGGTCTCGGTCGGGCCGTACAGGTTCTGCAGCGTGGCGCCGCCCAGGCGCTGCAGCGCTTCCTTCTGCGTGGCCGCAGGCATCGCTTCGCCACCGCAGATGATGTGCTTCAACTTGGTCGTCGCCTCGATGCCCTCGTAGGCCAGGAAGGCCTGCAGCATCGAGGGCACGAAGTTCAGCGTCGTGATCTGGTGCTTCCGGATCAGTTCGACCAGGCGCACCGGGTCGCGGTGGTCGCCGGGGTTGGCGATGACCAGCCGGGCGCCCGCGGTCAGCGGCCAGAACATCTCCCAGACGGACACGTCGAAGCCGAACGGGGCCTTGTGCAGCACGGTGTCTGCACCTTCGAGCGTGTAGAACGCCTGCATCCAGGCCATGCAGCTGAAGAGCGCCGCGTGGCGGATGGCGGCGCCCTTGGGGCGGCCGGTGGAGCCGGAGGTGTAGATGACGTAGGCGAGGTGTTCGCCGTGAAGGGCGATCTGCGGATCGGCGTCGGACTCCGAAGAGGTATCGAGCGTGTCGAGTTCGAGCACCTGGAGGGCTTCGGTGCCAGGGATGAGGCTGCGCAGGTGGCGCTGGGTGAGCAGCAGCGAGAGGCCGCTGTCCCCGACCATGTAGGCCAGGCGCTCTGCGGGGTACTCAGGATCGAGTGGAACGTAGGCACCCCCCGCCTTCAGCACCGCGAGGATGCCCACCATCATCTCGGTGGAGCGCTCCGCGCACAGGCCCACCAACGTGTCCTGCCGTACACCCGAGGCGATCAGGCGATGGGCCAGCCGGTTCGCACGCGCATTGAGTTCCGAGTAACTCAGCGCCTCGTCGCCGAAGACCAGCGCGGGGGCCGAGGGCTTCAGCCTCGCATGCGCTTCGATCTGCCGATGCACGGGCTGTGCGCCTTCGTGGCGGTGCTTGTTCCCGCTCCACGCCGCCAGCTGTGCGCGCTCCGCCGCACCCACCAGCGGCACGTCGCCCACCGCCAGTTCGCGCCGCCAGGCCAGCGCATGCAGCACCGCCACATAGTGCCCAGCCATCCGCTCGACCGTCTCACGGTCGAACAACTGCGC
>NZ_JBGLYU010000096.1:0-1881 GCF_047304235.1 Variovorax sp. Varisp36 | reverse complement strand
GGATCGCCAGGATGCCCACCACCATCTCGATGGAACGCTCCACCGCGATGCCCACCTTCGTCTCGGGCTTCACGCCCCGGGCGATCAACCGGTGTGCAAGGCGGTTGGCCTGTGTGTTGAGTTCGCCGTAGCTCAGCGTTTGCTCGCCGAAGCACAGCGCGGGTGCTTCGGGGCGTGCGCGCACTTGCCGTTCGATCAGCCGATGGATCGGCTCGCCCGCCTCGGCTGCCTGCCTGCACGCACCCCACGAGGCCAGTTGCGCACGCTCCGCATCGCCCAGCAGCGCCACGTCGCCCACCGTCTGCTCGGGGTGGTCGGCAAAGGCGTTCAGCACGGCGAGGTAATGGTCCGCCATGCGCTCCATGCTCCGCGGCTCGAACAAT
Source organism: Variovorax sp. Varisp36 (assembly GCF_047304235.1). NCBI lineage: Bacteria > Pseudomonadati > Pseudomonadota > Betaproteobacteria > Burkholderiales > Comamonadaceae > Variovorax > Variovorax sp. Varisp36. Next base: position 1,498 of record NZ_JBGLYU010000096.1, on the reverse strand, counting down.
TCCGCTGCATAGCGCAGGCTCGCCCGCACGCGGCCATCGGCGTCCTCTGTGGTTTCCAGCGTCAGTTCGAACTGCGCCGCCTGCACCCCCAGGTCGCACTCGGTCAACGTCAGGCCGGGCATGCCCTGCAGCGCAGCAGCGTCACCCCGCTGATGGTTGAACAGCACCTGGAACAGCGGGTTCGCGCCAGGAACTCGTTCCGGCTGCAGCGCTTCCACCAGTTGCTCGAAAGGCAAGTCCTGATGCGCCTGCGCGCCGAGGGCCGCGTCTTTCGCGCGGGCCAGCACCTGCGACAGGCTTTCGCGGCCGTCCAGCACGTTGCGCAGCACCTGCGTGTTGACGAAGAAGCCGATGACGTTCTCGGTCTCCGCCCGGTGCCGGTTGGCAATGGGCACGCCCACGCAAATGTCCGGCTCGCCGGTGTAGCGGTTCAGCAGTACCTGGAAGCCTGCAAGCAGGCCCATGAAAAGCGTCGCGCCCTGGGCCTGCAAGCGCTTGTGCAGCTTGCGAACCAGATCGTTCGGCAGTTCGAAGCCGTGCCGTACCGCGGTGTAGCGGCCATCCGCGTTGCGTGCGCGGTCGGTAGGCAGTTGCAGCACGGGCTGACCGGTGCCGAGGTGCTGCTTCCAGTACGCCAGCTGGCGATCCCGCTCGCCGGCCTCCAGCCAGTCGCGCTGCCATGCGGCGTAGTCGGCGTACTGGATCGGCAGTGGCGGCAGTGCTGCGGTCGCGCCTTGCATGTGCGCGCCGTACTGGGCGACGAACTCGTCGACCACGACCTGCATCGACCAGCCGTCGGACACGATGTGGTGCATCACCACGACGAGCATGTGTTCCTCGGGCGCCAGGCGGATCAGGCCAACACGCAGCAGCGGGCCTTCAGCCAGGTCGAAGGGCGTGTGGCTCAGGCGCGAAGCTTCTTCGTTGCTGCGCGCTTCGCGCTCTTGCTCGTTGCGCAGCGCCGAGAGATCGACCACAGCGATGTCGAGCGGAGCGGCTTCGCGGATCACCTGCTCGGCCAGGCCTTGCGCGTCGACGCGGAACACGGTGCGCAGCGACTCGTGGCGCTGCACCAGCGCGTCGAAGCTCGCGCGCACGGCGCTCACGTCAAGCGAGCCCGCCAGCTTCAGCGCGCCGCTGATGTGGTACGCCGTGCTCTGTGGGTCGAGCTGCCACAGGAACCATTGGCGCATCTGCGCATGGGACAGCGCCAGCACGCCGGCACGCTGCGCCGCCGTCAGCACGGGGATCGCTTGCGTTTCCGAAGGCTGGCCGCCCTGCACGGCGCGTGCGATGCGAGACAGGCTCTGGTGTTCGAACACCTGACGTGGGTTCAGCGGCACGCCGGCCCTGGCCGCGCGCGCGGTCACCTTGAGGCTCAGGATGGAATCGCCGCCGAGCTGGAAGAAGTTGTCATGGCGGCCGACCTTCTCGACCTGCAGGACTTCAGCCCAGATGGCTGCGAGGGCCTGTTCGACTTCGCCTTCGGGCGCTTCGT
>NZ_JBGLYU010000095.1:0-1943 GCF_047304235.1 Variovorax sp. Varisp36 | reverse complement strand
GTGCGCGCCTACCTGCTGCAGACCCACGAGATGCTGTTCGATGCACACAACCGGGCCTTCGAGGTGCTCGGCGGCGTACCGCGACGAGGCATCTACGACAACATGAAGACGGCCGTTGACAAGGTACGCCGCGGCAAGGAGCGAGACATCAACGCGCGCTTCGGCGCCATGGTCAGCCACTACCTGTTCGAGGCCGAGTTCTGCAACCCGGCCTCCGGCTGGGAGAAGGGGCAGGTGGAGAAGAACGTGCGCGATGCGCGGCACCGGCTGTGGCAGCCCGTGCCTGCGTTTGCCACGCTGGCGCTGCTCAACGACTGGCTGGAGGAGCGCTGCAAGGCGCTGTGGGGCGAGATCGCCCACGGCAAGCTGCCAGGCACCATCGCCGAGGTCTGGGCGCAGGAGCGTGCGCTGCTCATGCCGGTGCCCAGGCCCTTCGATGGTTTCGTCGAGCACACCAAGCGTGTCTCGCCCACCTGCCTGGTGCACTTCGAGCGCAACCGCTACAGCGTGCCGGCCTCCTACGCGAACCGGCCGGTGAGTCTTCGTGTGTATGCCGAGCGCCTGGTGGTAGCGGCCGAGGGCCAGATCGTGTGCGAGCACAAGCGCATCATTGACCGTCGCCACGACACCGCGGGTCATACCGTCTACGACTGGAGGCACTACCTGGCAGTGCTGCAACGCAAGCCAGGAGCGCTCAGGAACGGAGCGCCGTTCAGCGAGCTGCCGCAAGGCTTCAGGCGGCTGCAGGCCGCGCTGATGAAGCAACCAGGCGGCGACCGCGAGATGGTGGAGATCCTGGCGCTGGTGCTGCACCATGACGAGCAGGCCGTGTTGACCGCGGTCGAGCTGGCGCTGGAAGCCGGCGTGGCCAGCAAGACCCATGTGTTGAACGTGTTGCATCGCCTGCTCGATGCCAAGCCCATTGCGCCGGCGCCCGTCACGGCGCCGCAGGCGCTGCGCTTGGTGAACGAGCCGAAGGCCGATGTGCTTCGCTACGACACACTCAGGGGGCGCGCCTGCGCCGCCAGCAGGTCGCGCAACTGGGTGAGCTGCCAGGAGGTGCGCCATGCGACATGACCCAGCCAGCGGCGCGATCGTGATCATGCTGCGCGAACTCAAGATGCACGGCATGGCCCAAGCCGTGGCGGAGCTGGCCGAGCAAGGATCGCCGGCCTTCGAGGCCGCGCAGCCGATGCTCTCGCAGTTGCTCAAGGCCGAGACGGCCGAACGGGAGGTGCGCTCGGTGGCCTATCAGTTGAAGCTGGCCCGCTTCCCAGCCTACCGGGACCTCGCCGGCTTCGACTTCGCCAACAGCGAGATCAATGAAGCCCTGGTTCGCCAACTGCATCGGTGCGAGTTCATGGACGACGCGCAGAACGTGGTGCTCGTGGGCGGGCCGGGTACGGGCAAGACCCATATCGCGACAGCGCTGGGTGTGCAGGCCATCGAACACCATCACCGCCGGGTACGCTTCTTCTCGACGGTAGAACTGGTCAACGCACTCGAGCAGGAGAAGGCCAGTGGCAACCCTGGCCACATCGCGCATCGGCTGATGTACGCGGACATGGTGGTGCTCGACGAACTGGGCTACCTGCCATTCAGCGCCTCAGGTGGTGCGCTGTTGTTCCATCTGCTGTCCAAGCTCTACGAACGCACGAGCGTCGTGATCACCACCAACCTGAGCTTCAGCGAGTGGGCCAGCGTCTTCGGCGACGCGAAGATGACGACGGCGCTGCTGGACCGGCTCACGCATCACTGCCATATTCTGGAGACCGGAAACGACAGCTTCCGCTTCAAGCACAGCTCGGCTCAACCCGTTCAGGCAGTCCAACCAAAGAAGGAGAAACCCAAAAACTTATCCACACCGTGAGCCGGCTGGCTCGCAAAGAGGGTGGGTCAATATTCGATGGAAATCGTGGGTCAGGATTCCATGGAAATCAACA
>NZ_JBGLYU010000094.1:0-2076 GCF_047304235.1 Variovorax sp. Varisp36 | reverse complement strand
AGGCGGTGGTCATCGCCAACGAAGGCCCGACGGGCACGCGGCTCGTGGGTTACGTGTCGGGGCACGACATCGACACGACGGCACTGCGCGAACGCCTGGGCGAAGCACTGCCCGACTACATGGTGCCGAGCGTGCTGGTGGTGCTCGATGCACTGCCGCTGAACGCCAACGGCAAGGTGGACCGCAACGCGTTGCCGGCGCTGGAGTTCTCGGCGGGCAACGCATATGAAACGCCACTGGGAGAGACGGAAGAGAAGCTGTCCGCGATCTGGGCGGAAGTGCTGGGCGTGCAGCGCGTGGGCCGCAACGACAACTTCTTCGAACTCGGCGGCCATTCGCTGCTGTCCGCGCGGCTCGTGGCGCGCCTGCATGCCGCCATGCACAGCGAACTCACCATCCGCGACGTCTTCCAGTACCCGACCCTGGCTGCCATGGCTGCCCGGATCGCCGGGGCCCTCCGGGACAGCCCCGTGGTCCAGGCCCTTTCAGAAATCGATTCGCTGATCGACAGCATGGAGACCGTTTGATGGAAACCACCGCAGCCCGCCGCATCGCCGAGCGCTTCTCCCGGTTGCCGGCCGAGCAGCGCCGCGTGGTGTACGAGGGCATCCGTTCCAAGGGCCTGACGCTCGATCAGTTTCCCATCCTGCCGCGCGAAGACGCCGCGCAGGACCGCTGCCATGTCTCCTACGCGCAGTTGCGCCAGTGGTTCCTGTGGCAGCTCGATCCGCAGAGCACGGCCTATCACGTGAGCGATGCGCTCAAGCTCACGGGGGCGCTGGACGTGGACGCGGTGCGAACCAGCTTCGAGGCATTGGTGGCACGCCACGAATCGTTGCGCACGGTGTTTCGCGCCGATGCCGACGGACTCGCCGAGCAGGTGATCCGCGAGGACAGCCAACTCGACTTCTCGCTGCTGGACCTGAGCCTGGCGGACGCCGGCGCTCGCGAGGCCATGGCCCGCGAAGCGGCACGGCGCATCGGCAACACGCCCTTCGACCTGACGCGGGGACCGCTGATGAGGGTGGCGCTGATCCGCCTGGCGCCCGAAACGCACGTGCTGGTGCTGGTAATGCACCACATCGTCTCGGACGGCGGGTCGCTGCAGATCATCGTGGACGAGTTCGCGGCGCAGTACCGCGCTTGCGTGCAGCACGAAGCAGTGGTGTTGCAGCCGATGCCGATCCAGTATGCCGACTACGCAGTGTGGCAGCGGCACTGGCTGGAGGCCGGCGAGCTGGAGCGCCAGCTCGCCTACTGGAAGACGCAGCTCGGCGGGACGCAGCCGGTGCTGCAACTGCCGCTCGACCACGCCCGCAGGCTCGATGGCCGGTACGGTGCGGCCACCCACCGGTTCGAAGTGCCCGCGTCGCTGGTTCAGGGCCTGCAGAAGCGGGCCCGGCATCAGGAGGGCACGCTGTTCATGGTGCTGCTGGCCGGTTTCCAGGTGCTGCTGGGCCGCTACAGCGGCCAGGAAGACATTCGCGTGGGCGTGCCGATCGCGAATCGCCATCGCATGGAGACCGAAGGCGTGGTTGGCTTTTTCGTCAACACGCAGGTGCTGCGCGCGCTGGTGGACAGCCGCACCAGCCTGCTGCAGGTGCTGGCGCAGGCGCACGAAGCGGCGCTGGGTGCGCAGATGCATCAGGACCTGCCGTTCGAGCAACTGGTCGAAGCGCTGCAGCCGGAGCGTGTGCCGGGCATCCAGCCGTTGTTCCAGGTGTTGTTCAATCATCAGCGCGGAGATTTCTCGGGACTGGATGGGCTGCCGGGCCTTGCGCTGGAACCCTACGGCCTGGGGGCGCAGGCCGCGCAGTTCGATCTGATGCTGGTCACCGACGAGAGCCCTGACGGTCGGCTGCATGCGACGTTCAGCTATGCGGCGGAGCTGTTCGAGGCGCGGACCATGGAGCGCATGGCGGGCCACTACCTGGCGGTGCTGCAGGCCCTGGCGGACCACCCCGGACAGGCGGTGGGCGACGTGGCGCTGCTGGGCGAGGCGGAGCGTGCGCAACTGGCCTCGTGGGGTGCGTGCAGGCAGGCAGCCGAGGCGGGCGAGCCGATCCATCGGCTGAT
>NZ_JBGLYU010000093.1:0-2447 GCF_047304235.1 Variovorax sp. Varisp36 | reverse complement strand
GGCCGGCGTCGCGGGCACCGGCAGCAAGGCCGCGAGCCTGCTCGGCCAGGCCTCCGAGGCCGCAGCCACGGCGCAGCAAGCCGTGGGCGCGGCGCAGGCGATCCGGCAGGGTGGCGCCAAGGCGATGCTCGGCCAGGCGAGACAGGCGGCCACCGGCATGGCGACGCAGGCGGCCGGCGCGCGGCTCGGGCCGATGGGTGCCCCGGTCACGGCGATCGCGAACATGGCAGGCGGGGTCGCAAAAGGTGGATTGCCTGCCGCTGCCGGCACGCCCGCGCTCGCGGGCCGCACCCCCGGTTTCATGGGCTGACGCGGCGCGACGGCGCGCTTCTTTCGAACAACAAGACGGTTCCAGGCAAGAGGAAAAGCAAGGCCATGGCAGAAGGATCGCAGCAGCAGAAGACGTCCGAACGAGAGCCTCAGACAGCGGTCGCGCCGATCAACACCATCCTGAGCGCGATGCCGACCCTGCTCGCGCTGGTCCTCTTCTCTCTTTCTCCCGCCATGGAGGCGCATTCGATGAACAACAACGAGCCCGTATCGGGCGGACAGATCCATGCGCTCGACGATGCGCAGCGCAGCGATCTCGCCAGGAAGGCCGAGGCCGGTGATGCGCAGGCCGCCTTTCGCCTTGCCCAGTACTACACCTTCACGCAAGCCGACAAGGTTCAGCGCACGCGCTGGCTCGCGGTGGCCGCCAAGGCGGGCCATGCGACGGCGCAGTACAACCTGGCGTCCGAACTGAGCAGTGACGGCGAGGACCTCGACCAAGCTCGGCACTGGGCCGCGGAGGCGCTCCAGAACGGCTACAAAGATGCAGACCGGCTCCTGGGCGCGATCGAGGCGGCACGCTCCGCCGTGCTCGCGCCCGACGCGCGGGCCGCACTGGCCGCGAAAGCCGAGGCCGGCGATGCCGAGGCCGCATTCCGCCTGTCGAGGTACGCCAACTACGTGCTTCAGGATCGTTCGCAAGAGCGGCGCTGGCGCAAGTTGGCGGCTGAGGGTGGCCATGTCGTAGGGCAACACAACCTGACCTGCGACCTCTACATGAATGGCAAGGATCTCGCCGAAGCCGCGCACTGGGCGGCGGAGTCGCTGAAGAACGGCAACGCGGATGCCGGTGATCTGCTCAAGGAAATCGAGGCGGTCCGCACGAAGGCTCGGGGGCCTCGCCCGTGAATCATGACTTCGATGTCTCGGTCTTGCCGCTCTTGGCGGTCGAGTCGCCGGATCAGCTGCTACTCAACACCCCGGTGGTCATCGCATTGGGCAACGCGTACAAGTTGTTCGAGAGGACCGGGCAAGACCTGAACAACTTTAATGTCCACATCGCTGAGAGGAAGAAGGAAAACGGCGAAGAAGAAAACGGGGTCAACACCATCGGGATCGCTTTCTCGGCCAAGCTCCCTCCGGGACAGAAGGGACTTGGCAACGCAAGCAAGCTTGGGCGGTCGATCATGTACATCGCCTCGAAGACAACGGGCGAAATACTTCGGGAACAAGGAAGTCGGTAGTGGTCCGGCACTGGGCACGTCTCGAAAGACATTGCGCCTGACAGGACCCTGCACCTTCAATCTCGCAGAGGGAGGAAAGAATGAAAGAAACCATCGAAGTCGATGGCTTGGCGGAGCAGGCGATTGCAGTGGCCTTTGAAGATGCAAGGTCCTCGGGCCTGTCGCAGGCCCATCGCTGGACCTTGCCAAGCTTTCCGGAAGCTTGTCTGCTGATTGACAAGAGCGGCGGCCGAATCCTTCAGAGGCATCTGTCTCGCTGAACCAACGACGTCCAGAGGTACCTCCACAGTGTCTTCTCAAATCATCATCCTCGCCCACGACATGTGGCGCAAAGGCGCAGGCGGCGCTCCCGCCGGGCTCGTGGGCCAAGCCGACAGCTTCGCCTATGCGGGACTTGACCTGGGACTCGCCCAGTTCGCCGCGACCACTTTCGCGGGCACAAGCTTCACCGCCACCAGCTTCAAGCAGGCGGGCTGGAGCGGCTGCCAGTTCACGGGCTGCAGCTTCACTCAGTGCGACTTCAGCGGCATCTCGATCACGGGCTGCACCTTCATCAACTGCAGCTTCACGCGTGCGAACTTCGATGGCGGCAGCATCGGCACCAGCACCTTCAGGCAGTGCCAGTGGGACGACATCAGCTTCGCGGGTGGTAGCTGGAACGACGTTGGCGTGCTGAACTGCGGCGGCACCGTGGTGCATGCGCAAGGACTGCAAGGGCGCAGCGTCGACTTCACGGGCAGCACCTTCGAGCAACTCGAGTTCCAGGGCGCGAACATCAACTGAGGGAAACCAGAAAATGGCAGGGACGGAAGGAAGCAAGACGCCATCAGAGCGCGAACCGCAGACGGCAGTAGCACCACTGAACACGATCGTGAAGGAGGACATCGCCGCGGCAAGCAAGGCGGTGGACGACTGGCTGCGCTCCTTCAGCGG
>NZ_JBGLYU010000092.1:0-2603 GCF_047304235.1 Variovorax sp. Varisp36 | reverse complement strand
AGCGGCATCACCAGCCTGTCTTCTGGTCTGAGCACCACCAACAGCAATGTGACGAGCTTGTCGACCTCGACCTCCACAGGCCTGAGCACCGCAACCAGCGGCATCACGAGCCTGTCAAGCGGCCTGAGCACGACGAACAGCAATGTCTCCAGCTTGTCGACTTCGACTTCGACGGGTCTTAGCACCGCGACGAGCGGTATCGCCAGCCTGTCGAGCAGCCTGAGTACGACCAACAGTGCTGTCGCCAGCCTGTCGACTTCGACCTCCACGGGGCTGAGCACGGCCACCAGCAGCATCAGCAGCCTGTCGACCTCGACCTCCACCGGCTTGAGCACATCGACGAGCGGCATCGGCAGCCTTTCGACGGGCCTCAGCACAACCAACAGCAATGTGAGCAGTCTGTCGACTTCGACTTCGACGGGTCTGAGCACTGCGACCAGCGGTATCGGTAGCTTGTCTACCAGCCTCAGCACAACGGACAGCAACCTGGCCAGCCTGTCTACATCGACCTCGACGGGCCTGAGCACTGCAACAAGCGGCATCAGCAGCCTGTCGACGGGGCTCAGCACGACGAACAGCAACGTTGCCAGCTTGTCGACTTCAACGTCCACCGGGCTGAGCACCGCGACCAGCGGTATCAGCAGCCTCTCCACCGGCCTGAGCACGACGAACAGCAGCGTGGGTAGCTTGTCGACCTCGACGTCGACGGGCCTGAGCACAGCTACCAGCGGTATCACCAGCCTGTCGAGCGGCCTGAGCACGACCAATAGCAACGTCGCCAGCCTGTCGACCTCGACCTCCACGGGGCTCAGCACCGCGACCAGCGGCATCACAAGTCTGTCGAGTGGCTTGAGCACGACGAACAGCAATGTGGCCAGCCTGTCGACCTCGACGTCGACCGGCCTGAGCACGGCTACGAGCAGCATCGGCAGCTTGTCCACGTCGACTTCGACGGGTTTGAGCACTGCGACCAGCGGCATCACCAGCCTGTCGACGGGCCTCAGCACGACCAACAGCAGCCTCAGCAGCCTCTCAACTTCGACATCCTCGGGCCTGAGCACCTCCTTCAGCGGCATTGGAAGCTTGTCGACGGGGCTGAGCACGACGAACAGCAACCTGAGTACGCTGAGTTCGTCGGTCAGCACGATCTACAACACCGGTACGAAGTATTTCCATACCAACAGTACGGGTGCAGACAGTCAGGCTCTCGGTGCCGACAGCGTGGCCATCGGCCAGAACGCGATATCGAATGGCAACGCCAGCGTGGCGCTGGGCTTGAATGCGCAGACCAACGTGGCCAACAGCGTAGCGCTGGGCGCTGGCTCAGTGGCCAACGTGGGGGCGCTGACCAACTACACCGCCTTCGGCCTAGCCGCGCCGCAAACCTCGTCGGGCGAGGTAAACGTGGGCAATCGCCAGATCACGGGGGTGGCCCCGGGCAGTGCTCCGCAGGATGCCGTCAATGTCAGCCAACTTTCCACGACCGCGGGTTCGTTGTCGACCGGCCTGAGCACGACCAACAGTGCCGTCGCCAGCCTGTCGACCTCGACCTCCACGGGGCTGAGTACGGCCACCAGCGGCATCTCCAGCCTGTCGACCGCTTTGAGCACGGCGGGCAGCGGTCTCGACAGTCTGTCGACCGGCCTGAGCACGACCAACAGTACTGTTGCCAGCTTGTCGACCTCGACGTCAACCGGCCTGAGCACTGCGACGAGCAGTATCGGCAGTCTGTCGACTTCGACTTCCACGGGGCTGAGCACGGCCACCAGCGGTATTTCTAGCCTGTCGAGCGGCTTGAGCACCACCAACAGCAACGTGGCCAGCCTGTCGACTTCGACCTCGACGGGCCTGAGTACTGCGACAAGCGGCATCAGCAGCCTGTCGACGGGTCTCAGCACGACAAACAGCAACGTGGTTAGCCTGTCCACGTCGACCTCGACCGGTTTGAGCACGGCGACCAGCGGTATCGCCAGCCTGTCGACCTCGACGTCTACCGGGCTGAGTACGGCTACCAGCAGCATCGACAGCTTGTCCACGTCGACTTCGACCGGCTTGAGTACCGCGACGAGCGGCATCAGCAGCCTTTCGACGGGCCTCAGCACAACCAACAGCAATGTGAGCAGCCTGTCGACTTCGACCTCGACGGGCCTGAGCACGGCCACCAGCGGCATCACCAGCCTGTCCACCGGCCTGAGCACGACGAACAGCAACGTCGCCAGCCTGTCGACCTCGACCTCCACCGGCTTGAGCACAGCGACGAGTGGCATCAGCAGCCTGTCGACGGGTCTCAGCACGACGAACAGCAATGTGGCCAGCTTGTCGACGTCGACCTCCACAGGCCTGAGCACGGCGACCAGCGGCATCAGCAGCCTGTCGACGGGCCTCAGCACGACCAACAGCAACGTCGCCAGCTTGTCGACCTCGACTTCGACGGGCCTGAGCACTGCAACAAGCGGCATAAGCAGTCTGTCCACCGGCCTGAGCACTGCGACAAGCGGTATCACCAGCCTGTCGAGCGGCCTGAGTACGACGAACAGCAACGTCGCCAGCCTGTCGACCTCGACCTCCACCGGTCTGAGCACGGCCACGAGCAGCATCGACAG
>NZ_JBGLYU010000091.1:0-3246 GCF_047304235.1 Variovorax sp. Varisp36 | reverse complement strand
CGCCATGACCACCGCCGCCCCCTCCCGCCGCAGCCTGCGCGCACTCGACGCACTCGCCTTCTTCGCGCCCGACATCCAGGGCGGCGTCGGTCCGTTCCTGATCGTCTTCATGGCCGGCACGCTCGCCTGGAATCCGCAGCGCATCGGCACCGTGATGTTCGTCTCGGCGCTGGTCGGGCTGGCGATGCAGGCGCCGGCCGGCGCGCTGATCGACAGCGTGCGGCACAAGCCGCGCTGGATCGCGGGCGCCATCGCGCTCATCGCGAGCTGCCTCGTGGTCATGGCGAACTGGCCGGGATACGGCGTCATCCTCGCGGGACAGTCGCTGATCGGCGCGGCCGGCACGCTGGTTGCGCCCGCCATCGCCGCCATCAGCCTGGGCATGGTGGGCCGTGCGGGGCTGGATGCCCGCATCGGCCGCAACGTCGCGATCACGGCGGCCGGCACGGTGCTGTGGGCGCTGGGCACCGGCTGGGTGGGCCATGCCTTCGGGCCGCATGCGATGTTCTTCTATGCGGTGGCGATGGCGCTGCCGACCATCGCGGCGGCGCTCGCGATCCGCCACCGGGACATCGACCTGCGCCTTGCGCGCGGCGCCGATGCGCACGCCGGCGGTGCGCCCTCCACGGCACGCTGGCACGACCACCGCCTCTTCGTGCTGCTCGCCTGCGCCTTCCTGTTCCACCTGGCCAATGCCGCGATGCTCACGCTGGTGGCGCAGAAGGTCGGCACGCAGTCCGGCAGCTCGGCCACGCTGTGGCTCTCGGGCGGGGTGATCGTCACGCAGCTGGTGACCATCCCGATCGGCCTCGCGGTCGGTCGCTGGGCGCCTCGGCTCGCGCGCAAGCCGATCTTCCTGGTCGGCTTCGCGGTGCTGCCGGTGCGCGGGCTGCTCTACCTGCTGGCCGACAGCCCTGCCGCGCTGCTGGCGCTGCAGGTGCTCGACGGCATCGGCGCGGCCGTCTTCGGCGCCATGTTCACACTGATGATCGGCGACCTGACGCGCGGCAGCGGCCACTTCAACTTCGCGCTCGGCCTCGGTGGGACCTGCGTGGGGCTGGGCGCTGCGCTCAGCAACCTGGTCGCGGGCACGGTCGCGCACCTGGCCGGCTACGGCACGGCATTTGTCATGCTCGCGGGCATTGCGGCCGGTGCCTTGACGCTGTTTGCCCTGGCAATGCCCGAAACTCGCCACCGGCCTCGTTCTTCTCCCGCGAGCGCGCCGGCCGCCTCCGCCCTGACCACCACCGCCCCATGACCAAAGACACCGCGCCCGCCCTGCCGCCTGCCTCCCCCGACGACAACGCCCCGTCGCCGCACGAAAGCGGCGGCAATGGCCTGCTCTGGGTGCTGCTGGCGGTGGCTGTGGTGTTCGCCTTCTTGCGGCCGCGCGCACCGATGGACTGGCTCGAGCTGGTCGACTGGCAGACCGTGGGAGCCCTGGCCGGGCTGCTCGCGATCACGCAGGGGGTGGAGAGGAGCGGCATGCTGCAATCGGCCGCGCAGCGCCTGCTCGCACGCACCACCAACCTGCGCCAGCTCGCGCTGCTGCTCACCGCCACCGCCGCCGTGCTGTCGGCGCTCGTCACCAACGACGTGAGCCTGTTCCTGCTTGTGCCGCTCACGCGCGTGCTGGCCACGCAGGCGCACCTGCCGCTGGCGCGGCTGGTGGTGCTGGAAGCGCTGGCGGTGAACGCGGGCTCTGCCCTCACGCCCATCGGCAATCCGCAGAACCTGTACCTGTGGCACCGCACCGGCGAGAGCTTCGGCGGCTTCATGGCCATGATGGCGCCCACGGTGCTCGTCATGCTGCTCTGGCTGGTCGTGGCCGTGTGGCTGCTGGCGCCGCGAACGTCGATCGCGCTCAAGCCCGCCGCCGAGCCTGCCGCGGTGCGGCCGCGCCTGCTGGCGTTGTCGGGCGTGCTGTTCGTGGGCTTCGTTGTCGCACTCGACCGGCACTGGCTGCTGGCGGGCCTGGCGGTGGTGTTCGGCGCCTACCTGCTGTTCCAGCGCCGCGTGCTGCGCGATGTCGACTGGGCGCTGCTGGCGATCATCGCGCTGATGTTCGTCGACCTGCGCCAGCTCGCAGAGCTGCCGGCCGTGGCCGCGACCGTGGGGCGGTGGCCGATTGCCGAAGGCTGGCGCGCGTACTTCGCGGCCATCGTTACCTCGCAATTCATCAGCAACGTGCCGGCAACCATCCTGCTGGACCGCTACGTGCACGACCTGCCCGCGCTCGCGGCCGGCGTGAGCGTGGGCGGCTTCGGCTGCGTGCTGGGCTCGCTGGCCAACCTGATCGCGCTGCGGCTGGCCAAGGTGCCGCACGGGCTGCGCGAGTTCCACCGCATCAGCATTCCGTTTCTGATCGTGTGCGCGGCGTCGGCGGTGCTGCTGCGGCTCGGTTGATGGCGCCGCGCGCGCCTATGGCATGCCGCGGCCGGCAGCCGGCCGCCGGCCGCCTCGAAGAGGCTGCGCGGACAATACGCAAGAACATGTACACCCCTGCCTCTTCCCCGCCGACGAGCCACGCACTCTCGCTGCGCAACTACGGCGACTCGCACGGCAGCCACGCGCACGATCATTTCCAGGTGCTGATCGGCCTCGACGGCGTGCTGGAGATCGAAGTGGAAGGCCGCGGTGCCGGCATCGGCGTGGGCGAGGCGCAGGTGGTCGCACCCGGCGACCGGCACGACTTCAGCGCGCGCAAGCAAGGCAGCGTGTGCCTGGTGCTCGACACCACACACGCGGCATGGGCCCGCTGCGCCGAGCGCGCACCGCCCGGTGCGCCGCAGCTGCACACGCTGGCGCGCTACCTGGCGCAATGCCTGCGGCAGCCGCAGGCCTCGGCCCTGGCCCTGCAGAACGGGCCCGCGCTGCTGCTGGAGGCCTGGAATCCCGAGCCGCCCTCTCATTCGGATTCACGCCGCCGTCGCATCGACTGGCCTGTGCTCGCCGACTGGGCCCGCGCCCGCTGGCACGAACCGCTGGGCGTGGCCGACCTGGCCGGTGCAGCCTGCCTCAGCCCGAGCCAGTTCGCGCAGCGCTGCCGCGACGAACAGGGCATGGGCGCGATGCACTGGCTGCGCTCGCTGCGGCTGGCGCATGCACGCGAGCTGCGGCTCGGCGGAATGAGCGTGGCCGAAACGGCGCGCCTAACGGGCTATCGCTCGCCATCGGCTCTGACCGCCGCATTGCGTCGCTGATCCCCCGCATTTCTCCCTCCCCCGCTGGGGGAGGGAGAAATGC
>NZ_JBGLYU010000090.1:0-3594 GCF_047304235.1 Variovorax sp. Varisp36 | reverse complement strand
GCTCCTTCCCCCAGAGGGGGAAGGAGCAATACAAAGTCGACGCGCACTCATGCTTCCATCCCCATGTACACCCGCCGCACCTCCGGGTCGTTCATCACCGCCCGCGGCGCGCCCTCGGCCAGCTTCTGCCCGAAGTTGATGACGAACAACCGGTCCGCCAGCGACAGCAGCGCATGCACTACATGCTCGATCCAGATCATCGTCACGCCGCGCGCCTTGATGCGCTGGAGCTCGCCGACCAGCACCGCGGCCTCTGGCTCCGTCAACCCGCCCGCGATCTCGTCGAGCAGCAGCAGCTGCGGCCGCGTCGCCAGCGCGCGCGCCAGTTCCAGCCGCTTGCGGTCGAGCAGGGTCAGCCCGCCCGCCGGCTTGTTCGCATGCGCCATCAGGCCCGTCTGCTCCAGCACCTCGTGCGCCGTGTGCCAGGCCTCGCGCTCCGTCTGCTGTCCGCCGAAGCAGGCAGCGGTCACCAGGTTCTCGAACACGCTCATGTTGCCGAAGGGCTGCGGCACCTGGTAGCTGCGGCCGATGCCCGCATGGCAGCGCTGGTGCGGCTTCAGCCGCGTCACGTCGCGGCCCGCGTACTCCACACGCCCCGCGTCGACACGTACGTCGCCCGAGATCAGGTTGAACAGCGTGGTCTTGCCCGCGCCGTTGGGCCCGAGAATGCCCAGCGTCTCGCCCTCGGTCACTGACAGCGTGATGTCGTCGGTGACCTTGAGCGCGCCGTAGGACTTGCTCACGGCATGCAGTGCCAGCAGCGTCATTGCGTTCGCTCTTCAGAGCAGCCGCAGCTTGCCGCCGGTGGGAATGTTCGTCGCCGCCTCGTTGTTCACGATGGTCAGTTCCACCTTGTACTTGCTGCCCTTGCCCCACTGGCCGAGCACCAGCGGCGTCTTGCTGACATTCTTGAACGGCCCCTGCCCGCCCCACTTCACCGGCCCGACCACCGAGTTGATCGACGTCGACGCCACCGCGTCGCGCACGTCGGCAGCCTTCAGCGACTTTGCCCGCCCGAGCGCATTCGCCGCCACCTCGAACAGCGCGTGCGCGAAGCCGATCGGCTGCGTCCACTGCTTCTTCGTGCCGGCCTCGTACGCGTCGGCCAGCGCCTTCGCGCTCTGCTGCGTGAGGCTCGAAGTGAAGGGATGCGAAGGGCTCCACCACACCTCGGTCGAGAGGCCGTCGCCCAGGTCGCCCAGCGCCTCGATCGCGCCCGGGAACAGCAGCGCCTTGCCCAGCGTGATGACCTTCGGCCTGAAGCCCTGTTGCCGCGCCTGCGTGAGGAAAGTCTTGGCGTCGGGCGGAATCACCACGCCGGTGACGATCTCGACACCCTCCTTCTTGAAGGCCGCGATCTGCGCGCTGAAGTCCTGCGTGCCGTTCTGGAAGCGGCCCGGGTCGGTGAGCGTGAAGCCCATTGCCGCGAGCGGCTTCGGAAAGCCCAGCTCCTTGTCGCCCCATGCATTGCCGTCGCCGTCATTCGGGAACAGGCCGCCGACCTTCTTGTTGGTGGCGAGCGTCTTCCAGCCGTTGGTGAAGTTGGCGATGACGTCCTCCAGCCCCCAGAACATGTGGTACGTCCAGTTGAAGCCCTTCGCCGGATCGCCCTTGCGGCCGAAGAACCAGGGCTGCCACGGCACCACGCTGGAGATGCATGGCACCTCGTTGAGCTCGCAGGCATCGCTCACCGGGTTGGCGGTCTCGGGCGTTCCGGCGGTGAGCACCAGCACCACCTTGTCCTTCAGGATCAGGTCGTTCGCCACCTCGCCCGCGCGGTTGGGGTTCGACTGGCTGTCCTTCAGCACGATCTGCACGGCGTACTTCTTTCCACCGAGGCTGATGCCGTCCTTGAAGGCGGTCTTCATCTGCTCGATCACCCATTTGTCGGCCTCGCCGAAGGGTGCGAGCGGGCCGGTCTGCGGCGAGACATAGCCGATCTTGAGCGTGTCGGCCGCGAACACCAACGGGCTTGCGCCCGAGGCGACCAGCGCGGCCGTGGCCTGCGTGAACTGTCTGCGATTGAATGCCATGGTTGTCTCCGTCTCTTGTGTTTGTATTGCCGCAACGACCGGGATCAGCGCACGAAATGCGGCGGTATCTGCGCGTCGACATTCACCCACACGCTCTTGACCTGCGTGTATTCGCGCATCGCGTCGAAGCCCATCTCGCGGCCGTAGCCGCTCTGACCCACGCCGCCGAAGGGCGAGCCGGGATTCACGCGCTTGTAGCTGTTGATCCAGACCATGCCGGCGTGCAGGTCGCGCGCCACCTTGTGGGCGCGCTGCAGGTCGTTGGTCCACAGGCCGCTGCCGAGGCCGTAGTCGGTGCCGTTGGCGATCTGCATCGCCTCCTCGTC
This sequence comes from Variovorax sp. Varisp36, assembly GCF_047304235.1. Taxonomy (NCBI): domain Bacteria; kingdom Pseudomonadati; phylum Pseudomonadota; class Betaproteobacteria; order Burkholderiales; family Comamonadaceae; genus Variovorax; species Variovorax sp. Varisp36. The sequence continues at coordinate 1,235 of NZ_JBGLYU010000090.1, read as the reverse complement.
GTTCTTGAAGGTGAGCACGGTGACGAAAGGGCCGAAGACTTCTTCCTGCGCGACGCGGTCCCTGTAGGACTTCGCACGCATCACGGTCGGCTCGACGTAGAAGCCCTTCGCGAGATCGCCGCCAGGCGATTTGCCGCCAGCGAGCAGTTCACCGCCCTCGCCTTGCGCCACATCGACATAGCTCAGCACGCGCTCACGATGCTGTGCGCTGGTGAGCGGCCCCATCTCCGTCGCCTCGTCCAGCGGGTTGCCGAGGCGGATGGACCTGGCGAGCGGAATGAACTGCTCAAGGAAGGCATCGGCGATCTTCTCGTGCAGCATCAGCCGCGAGCCCGCGATGCAGGCCTGCCCCTGGTTGTGGAAGATGGCCCATGCACTGCCATTGACGGCCGCCTGCAGGTTCGCGTCCTCGAACACGATGTTGGGCCCCTTGCCGCCGAGTTCGAGCTGCACCTTCTTCAGGTTGCCCGCGCTGGCCTGCACGATGCGCCGCCCGGTGGCGGTGCTGCCGGTGAAGGCGATCTTCGCGATCTCCGGATGTTCGGCGATGTACTGGCCCGCCACGCTGCCCAGGCCCGGCAGCATGTTGACCACGCCGGGCGGCAGGCCCGCCTCGGCCATCAGCTCGGCGATGCGCAGCGAACTCAGCGGCGTGATCTCGGCCGGCTTCATCACGATGCAGTTGCCGGCCGCGAGCGCGGGCGCCATCTTCCAGCTCGTGAACATCAGCGGGAAATTCCACGGCACCACCTGGCCGACGATGCCGACCGGCTCGCGCAGCGTGTAGTTGAGGAAGCCTTCTTCGACCGGAATGGTTTCGCCCTGGAACTTGTCGGCCATGCCGCCGAAGTAGCGGAAGCACGCGGCGGTGCGCGGCACGTCGAGCCGGCGCGAATCGCGGATCGGGTGGCCGGTGTCGAGCGATTCGAGGCGCGCGAGTTCTTCGCCGTTGGCCTCGATGAGGTCGGCGAGTTTCAGCAGGATGCGGCCGCGGTCTGCGGCGGCCATGCGGCTCCATTTGGGGAAGGCGCGCTTCGCAGCCGCAACCGCTTTGTCGACGTCGGCCTTGCCGGCGAGCGCGACGTTGGCGATGGGCGTGTTGTCGTGCGGGTTCAGCGTGGCGAGGGTCTCGCCGGACTCGGCGTCGACGAAGCGGCCGTCGATGAAGAGCTGGTGGCGGATGGTAGAGGCAGGCATGGATTTCCTCTCCCTCCCCCGCTGGGGGAGGGTTGGGG
>NZ_JBGLYU010000008.1:0-156011 GCF_047304235.1 Variovorax sp. Varisp36 | reverse complement strand
ATCAGGAAGCGGGCGCTGGCGGGGGCGGCATCATCATCGGCGCGGCGGGCGGCATGGGACCGGCGCCGCGCGGACCCCAGGGGACACCGGCCCCGCCGAACACTTCGCGCACCGTGTCGGCGGTCGGGCCGAGGCTCGTCGCTTCGAGGGCGGTGCCTTGTGCGCCGCGCGTGCCCCAGCCGCGCGCATGCAACTGCGCGCTGGGCTGCAGCTGGGCGCCGTACATCGCGCCGATGTGCGGCGGGAAGCGCACGATGGTCTTGTCGGCGAGCACCACGCCGTGCACGTCGCCGCGGTCGGTGTACAGCAGGCGCTCGATGCGGCCCCCCGCCGACATGGCCACGAGCGTGCCCGGGTCGCGCAGCGGCGGCGGGGCCATGCCCGGCATCGGCGGCTGGTCGGTCACGCTACGGCCGTTGGCGCCGATGGTCTGTGCGCGCACCACCGGCACGCTGGGGGCGCGCCAGCCGCTGACCTGCGCCGTGTCGCCGGGCCTGAGCATCTGCATCATGGCGGCCGAGAGGTGCGGTGGAAAGGCGACCTGCGTGCCATCGGAAAGCAAGAGGCCATCGGCCTCGCCGTTCGGGTTGATCAGCCATTGCTGCACGCGGCCGGTGGCAACCATCCCGGCTTGGAATGCGATGGCGCCGTGCGGCGGGGGCATGGGCCCGTGCGGCGGCGCGGGTGGCAGCTGGGCGAAGGCGGCGCTGCCGGCCAGTAGGCAGGCGGCGGTGAGGGCGAGGCGGGAGGTCATGAGCGGTTCCTTGTGGAATGGAGACCCCATCGACATCTCACACAACGTGCCAGCGCATGAACCCTTTGAAATCAACGACTTGCGCGCACCGTGCGGGCGGCGGCCGCATGATCCGGGGACACCATGCGTCCGCTTTCCGGACGCTTCGTCTCAGTCGATCCCGTACTGCGTCAGCTTGCGATAGAGCAATTGACGGTGAATGCCCAGGCGGCGTGCGGCCTCGGCACGGTTGCCCTGCGTTTGGGCCAGCGCGTGGGCGATCAGCAGGCGCTCGAGCTTTTCGACGGCGGCGGGCAGTTCGCCTTCGAGCCACTCGGCCGGCACCGTGTCGGACGCTTCGCCGCGTGGCGCGGCCCCGGGTCCGATGGCCAGGTCCGCCGCGCCGATCACGCGGTGCCGTACCAGCGCATGGCAGCGCTCCATCACGTTGCGCAGTTCGCGCACGTTGCCGGGCCATGGGTGGCTCAGCAGCCGTTGCGCGGCCTCGGCCGACAGCGCCTTCGGCGCATCGGATGCGGCCGCGCGGCGCAGGAAGTGCTCGGCCAGCGGGATGATGTCGGCCAGCCGCTCGCGCAGCGGCGGCATGCGGATCGACAGCACGTCGAGCCGGTACAGCAAGTCTTCGCGAAAACGGCCCTCGCGCACGGCGGCGGCCAGGTCGCGGTGCGTCGCGGCGATCACGCGCACGTCGACCTTCACCGTCCGGTGGCTGCCCAGCGGCGTGACCTCGCCCTCCTGCAGCGCGCGCAGGATCTTGGCCTGCACGTCCAGTGCCATGTCGCCGATCTCGTCGAGCAGCAGCACGCCGCCATCGGCCGCGCGAAAGCAGCCGGGGCGTTCGCCGGTCGCGCCGGTGAAGGCGCCGCGCACGTGGCCGAAGAGTTCGCTTTCGAGCAGCTCCTTCGGAATCGCCGAGCAGTTGACGGCCACGAAGGGCCGGTCGGCGCGGGCCGAATGGCGGTGCAGCGCGCGCGCCACCATTTCCTTGCCGGTGCCGGTTTCGCCGAGGACCAGCACCGGCATCGCGCTGGCGGCGGCCAGGCCGATGCGCTTGTGCACCTCGCGCATCGCGTGGCTCGGGCCGATCAGGTCGCTGCCGTCGCCGTCCTGCGGCACACCGGTGGGCGACGCTGCCGCGTGCTGCTGCAGCGCGCGTTCCAGCACCTCGCGCACCGCCTCGCGGCTGATCGGCTTGGCCAAGTGATCGAAGGCGCCCAGGCGCATCGCCTCGATGGTGTTGCCCGCGCTCGCGAACGCCGTGAGCACGATCACCGGCGGCAGGCGCACGAGCCTGGCCTGCATGGCTGCGAGTGTCTGCAGGCCATCCATGCCGGCCATGCGGTGGTCGAGGAACACGGCGTCGAAGCGCTCGCGCGACGACGACAGCGTTTCCAGCGCCTCGGCGCCGCTGGCCGTCGCCACCACGCAGTGGCCGAGGCCTTGCAGCGTTTCGGCGAGCGTGTCGCGGAAGGCGTTGTCGTCGTCGACGATCAGGAGGTGCGCCACGGAAGCTCCAGTTCGAAGCGGGTGCCCGGTTGCATGGGCACATGATGCAGCTCGCCGCCGTGCGCCAGCGCCACTTCGCGTGCCAGCGCCAGGCCCAGCCCGGTGCCGTCGGCGCGGCCGGTGGCAAAGGGCTCGAAGAGGCTGGCCTGCAGCGGTTCGGGTACGCCTGGGCCGTCGTCGTCCACGCGGATGAGCAGCATGCGCGCATCGGGCTGCACGACGGCCAGCACCACGTGGCCGCCGCGTGGCGCATGGCGCACGGCGTTGTCGAGCAGGTTGTCGACGGCGCGCGCAAGGTGTACCGGGTCGAACACGGCGCTGGCGGGCAAGTCGTGATGCAGCGAGATCTGCACGCCGCCCGCCGCTGCCTTCGGCGCGACGGCGGCCACGCGCTCTTCGAGCCAGCGATGAAGCGCCACCTCGGCCGGTGCGAGGGCTACCGGCTGCACCAGCGCGAGCAGGCTTTGCACGAGGCCGTCGAGCCGGTCGATCTGCCCCACGATGACCTGCAGCGCCTGGCCCTGCCGCTCGGGCGCGGCGGCCAGTGCGTTCTCGGCCTTCAGCCGCATCGTGGCGATCGGGTTGCGGATCTCGTGGGCGATGCCGCCGGTCATGCGGCCGAGCGCCGCCAGGCGCTGGTCGCGGCTGTGCTGCTGAGCGGCCGCTCGCACGTTCATGCGCGCCTCCTCGAAGCGCAGGCGGTAGCGGTTGAAGCCGTCGACGATGCGGTCGAGTTCGTGCACGCCGGTGCGCGGCAGCTCGGGCATGGCATCGCCGTCCGCATCGGCCTGCGCGAGCCGGGTTTCGAGGCGCTGCACATGGCGCAGTCCGCGTCGAAGGATGAAGCCAAGCCAAAGGCCCGATGCCAGCACCAGCGCCAGCAGGACGCTCAGGCCGGTGCGCAGGCTGTCCTGCGCGGCCAGCGCGCCGCTGCTGGTGCGAGTCATGGTCCACGCCGCCAGGTCGTTGCCCGGCGCGGCCAGCGGGCAGGCCGAGACGATCAGCGCCTCACGGCTGCCGCGCACCACATCGGTCTGCGGCTGCCGGGTGCGCGCCGCGAGCTGTGCCATCTCGGCGATCAGCGGCTGCTCGGCCACGGGCACGTCGCGCTTGACGCCGCTGCCTTCGTAGGTGGGGTAGGCATAGGCCAGCTGTCCGCCGGCGGCCTGCCACACGCCGCCCTCGACATGGGGCGATTCGATCAGCACCAGCTGCAGCAGCACCTGCAGCAGATCGACTTGCGGCTGCGCCGGGGAAGGTGCGGCCGCCGACCTGGCATAGCGCGCCGCGATCGCGCGGCACGACTGCTCGGTCGCAGCGCGCCCCGCAGCCACCTGCGCGCCGGCACTGCTTTGGTAGAGCGTGAGCATCACCACGGCCAGGGCGGCGCACATGCCGAACAGAAGCATCCAGAAGAAGACCAGCTGACCGCGAAGGGATTTCATCCACCGCGTTCACGCAGTTCGCGCTTGAGCACCTTGCCGATGGCGCTGCGCGGCAGCTCCTCGATGAAGGAGAGACGTGCCAGTCGCTGCGTCTTGCCGAGCTGGGCGTTGGTCCATTGCAGCAGCGCGTCCTCGGTTGTGCTGTCACCCTCGCGGCGCACCACGAAGGCCACCGGCGTTTCGCCCCATTGCTCCGACGGCACTCCGATCACCGCCACATCGGCCACCGCCGCATGGCCGCGCAGCACGGCCTCGAGGTCGCTCGGGTAGATGTTGAAGCCGCCGCTGATGATCATGTCCTTCTTGCGGTCGAACAACGTGAGGAAGCCGTCGGCGTCGAAGCGCCCCACGTCGCCGGTGCGGATGAAGCGCTTGCCGGTGGCGTCGAACCATTCGGCCTCGCGCGTCTTCTCGGGTTGGCGGTGGTAGCCGGTCATCATGCCGCCCGAGTGGCCCACCACCTCGCCGGCCACCTCGGTGTTGCCGCGCGGCAGTTCGTTGCCTTCCTCGTCGATCAGGCGGATGTCGCTGCCCTCGGCGGGCTGGCCCACCGTGTGCAGCTTGGTCGGGTGCAGGTGCGCCTCCAGGATGCAGGTGCCGCCGCCCTCGGTCATGCCGTAGAACTCGATCAGCCCGCCGGGCCAGCGCTTGAGCACGTCGGCCTTGAGCGCGGCGTTGAAGGGCGCGCTGGTGCTGAACTTGAAGCGGAACGACGACAGGTCGTGCGCGTCGAAGCGCGGATGCGCCATCAACCGCTGGTACTGCACCGGCACGAGCATGGTGTGCGTCACGCGGCGTTGCTCGGCCAGCTGCAGGTAGCCGAGCGCGTCGAACTTGGGCATCAGCACCACGCAGCCGCCGAAGGCGATGGTGGGGAAGAACACCACCAGCGTGGTGTTGGAGTACAGCGGCGTTGACAGCAGCGTGACGGTGTCGGGACCGTATTCGTATTTGGCGCCGCGCTGTACGTGGGCCCAGCGCATGCCGTGGCCCTGCACGATGCCCTTGGGCTCGCCCGTGGTGCCCGACGAATAGATGATGTTGAAGGGCCACGAAGGCTGCGTCTCCACGGCCTTGGGCTGCACACCTGCCGGCGCGAGCCAGCCTTCGAAGTCGCGGCCCACGTTCGAGCCGTCGAGCGCAATGCGTGCAATGCCGCCTTCCTTCGCGGGGCCGATCACCTCGGCGGCCGAGGCGTCGCTGAACAGGATGCGCGCATCGGCGTCCTCGATCATCCGGGCCAGGCTGGCGGGCGTGGAGCCGGGCGCCAGCGGGGCCACCGCGACGCCCGCGCGCAGCGCGCCCAGGAACACCGCCGCGTAGTTCACCGACGACGAGGCGCAGATGGCGATGGCATCGCCGGGCTGGAGCCCGTCGCGCTGCAGGCTGGCCGCGACGCGGTCCATGAGCGCGTCGAGTGCGTGGTAGTCCAGCGTGCGCCCGGCATCGGCCAGCGCGGCGTGGTCGGGCGTGTGTTGCGCATGGAGGCGGACCAGATCGGCAATGGCGCCGAAATTGCGTTCCATTTCGGCTTGAACGGCAGGGTGCGTTTGCAAGGTCATTCCTTCTTCTTGAGCAGCCGGCAGGATAGCGAAATGCTGCCGCTTTCGGCCAGCTCCTTGGCGACCGCGCGGCTGTCGGAGGGCGTACCGTCAGGCCGCGCTCAGGATGGGCGGGCAACGATCCCGCATCATCTTTTTTCAACAGACAGGGAGTCTCTCTTGCACATCATCTGGACCATCTTGATCGGCTTCATCGCGGGGCTGATCGCCCGCGCCATCTTTCCGGGCAACAACTCCATGGGGTTCATCCTCACCGTGGTCCTGGGCATTGCCGGGTCGCTGGTGGCGACCTATGCAGGACAGGCCCTGGGGCTGTACGCTGCGGGCGCGGGCGCCGGCTTCATCGCCTCGGTGATCGGCGCGGCCCTGCTGCTCGGGGTCTGGCATCTCGTGGCCCGGTAACAAGGAGATATCCATGGGTTTACTCGACATCCTCCAGCAGGCCATCGGCGGCAACGGCAGCCCCGAGGCCCACCTCGACAAGGTCACGCAGCAGGCATCGACCGACGAAGTCGGTGCGGGGCTCGCCGCGGCCATGCGATCCGACCAGACGCCGCCTTTCGGCGACATGGTGGGCAAGCTGTTCGGCCAGTCGTCGCCGCAGCAGCAGGCCGGCGTGCTCAACCAGATCCTGGCCACGCTGGGCCCGGCAGCGGCCTCGGCGCTGGCCGGCGGCGTGCTCGGCCGCATGCTGCAGCCGGGGCAGACGCAGGTCACGCCCGACCAGGCCTCGCAGCTGTCGCCTGCGCAGGTGACCGAGATTGCCGCGCATGCCGAGCAGCAGCACGCGGGCGTGATCGACGAGGTGAGCCGGTTCTATGCGCAGCACTCGGGGCTGATCAAGACACTGGGCGGCGCGGCGATTGCCATCGCGCTGGCGAAGATGAAGGAGAACGCCACGCGCGGTTGAGGCTGCGCGGCCCCGTCAGCGGGACGACGCAGTGGTGTCGGGCTGCGCCGTGTCGCCGCCGCGTTCGTACGCATCGCGCGCCAGGCTGCGCCGGTTCCATAAATGCATGGATGCCGCACGCTGCGGCGTCAGCTGCGTCGGGAAATGCACGAAGTGGCTGTCGGCGGTCGCGTAGATCGCGGGCGCGTCCAGCGACAGCGTGTCCACCACCTGGGCTTCGGTGACGAGGCCGTGGGCATTGAAGACATTCGCGAAGTAGGTCTGGTCGCCGCCGTTGGCGTGCACCGACGAGCGGTCGGGCGCGGCCTCGATCTGCCGGCAGACGTCTTCCACCAGCGCGTGCATCGCGGGCGTGTTGCGCACGCCGACCACGCTGGAGTTCATGTTCCAGGCCGTGTGGTCGTTGCCCACCAGCGCCTGCCGGCCGTCGACCAGCGGCTCCATGCGCAGCGACTGGTTCATGGCCAGGATGTCCGCATCGATCCACAGCAGGAACTCGTGCTCCGCGAGGTGGCGCCGCATGACGTGCGGCTTGGCCCACGAGCCTGTCAGGCCGTTGGCAAAGCCGGGCACCTTGCGGTAGAGGTGGTAGCCGTAGCCGTGGCGCAGGCAGTAACGCGTGAGGCTTTCTTCGTGGATGCGGCCGTAGCTGGCGATGTGGTGCGTGTAGATGCTGACGAAGGCGATGCGCGCGCCGGGGTTCAGGTGCAGGTCGTCCCCGGGTGGGGGCGTGGTCCCGGCGAGTACGAGGAAGGGCGGGCGTTCGTCGGCGGCCAGGGCCGCGGCGTCCTCCACGAGGTTCTGCACGCCGCGGAAGTCGTAGTCCAGCGCCGGCGTCCACTGGTTTCCGGCGCCTGCGCGGCGCCAGGTGGGCGCGTCGCTGGCCACCAGCGGGCGCACACCCTGGATCGATTCGTAGTAGCTGCCCGCGGGCCAGTTGGCCTGCACATTGGCGTGGATGCCGTTGGGCAGGGGAAGGGCGCAGGGGCGGGGCGGGAAGACATGGGCGACCAGCGCGTTCTCGGGCTGCTCGTTGTCCTCCAGGATGCACACTGCCCAATGGGAGACATGGTCGACCAACTGGCGCACCTGCTCGCGCACCGCGGCCGTGTTGCGCAGCAGCAGCATGCTGGTGTTGCAGAGCGCGTCGTCGTCGGGTTGCGCGCAGACCAGCGCGTCGATGCCGTCGAACACCTCTTCCAGCGGTCGGGGCCAGTAGACGACAGCGAACTGGTCGAGTACCAGCAGCAGGCTGCCCTCGTCGGCTTGCGCCAGGTGCTGATAGATCGCGTGGTAGCGGAAGAAGACCGGCTGGCGCGGACCCCACACATGGGTGCTGTCGGCGATGCGGTGCGCATAGCCGTACCGGCGCGCATAGGCTGCGTGGTTCTCGACCAGGCCCTCGACAGGGCGTGTGGCCAGCGTGGTCAGGATGGTGGCCATCTGATCCGTTCTCCCTTTCGATGTGGTCCCGCGGCGTTGGCTGCCGCTATGCGCCGGAAGCTTGCCGTACGACGCCGATGATGTACTCGATTTCCTCGTCGCCGAGCATCGGATAGAGCGGCAATGCGAGTGAGCAGCCGGCCAGTTTTTCGCTGTGCGGCAGGGCGCGGGTGCCGTGCCAGGGCCGCAGCGCCTCGTGCAGGTGCAGCGGTTGCTCGTAGTAGATCCGGGTGGCGATTCCGGATGCCGCCAGCTGCGCCGCGAAGGCCGCGCGTTCGCGGGGGCCGGGCAGGGTGATGACGAAATAGTTCCACGCGTGGCCCGCCGAGCCTCGCGGCAAACCGATCGGACGGTCCGCCCAGGCCGCCATGTAGCGCGCTGCGATGGCGCGCCGTCGCGCGATGTTGTCCGGAAAGTCGTCCAGCGCGGCATTGAGCAGACAGGCCTGCAATTCGTCCATGCGGCTGTTGTGTCCGAGGCAGTGGTGCCGGCCGTCGGCGTAGCCGTGGTTGCGCAGCAGCCGCGCCTTGTGGGCATGCTGCGGATCCCTGAAGGCCAGCGCACCGGCGTCGCCGGCGGCGCCGAGGGTCTTGGTCGGATAGAAGCTCATTGCCGCGGCGTCGCCCCAGGTGCCGGCGGCATGGGCGCCCAGGCATTGCGCTACGTCCTCGACCAGCCACAGCTTCTCGTCGCGGCAGTAGGCGGCCAGTTCGGGCAGGCCGCTCGGGTCGCCGAAGAGGCCGACCGCGAGGATTGCGCGGGTGCGCGGCGTGCGGGCGTCGCGGAAATGCGCGAGCGTCGGCAGGAAGTCGTCCGGCGCACTGTCGACGAAGACCGGCCGCGCGCCCGCGGCGAGCACCGCTTCCGCGCAGGCGACGAAGGTGTAGCTCGGCAGCAGGACCTCGTCCAGCGCGTCTCCTCCGCCCGCGCTTCCGATGCCGAGGCTCTTGAAGGCCAGCAGAAGCGCTTCGGAGCCCGATCCCACCGCCACGGTCTCGCGGCCTTGCAGCAGGCCGGACAGCCGTGCCTCGAAAGCCTCGGCCTGCGGACCGAGGATGTACACGCCGCTGCGCAGCACTGCGGCGAGGGACTGGGCCAGGTGCGCCGCTTTCGGCTCGGTGGATGCGGCCGACCGGAACAGCGGGATCTTCATGCGTGCAGTATCTGGCAAGCCCGGGTCACGGCCGCCAGGCCATCGGCACCCGACGCGACGCGGCTGGCCTGGCCCAGGATGGCGCGCCTGAAACCGTGGTACTGCCGTGCCAGGGCGTCGTCGCCTGTCGTCGTCGAACGCGCGCCGCTGCGCAGGTCCAGCAACTGCTCCCGGTGGCCGTCGCACACCTGCAATCGAGCGATTGCCGGCGTGCTGGCGTAGCCGCTCTCGAATTCGGCGACCAACGTGCCCAGCCGCACGCGCGCACGCACGCTGTGCACGTCGATGTGCCGTGCGAGCACTTCCATTGGCGCTTCCGCGGGAATCGCGCACAGCCAGGCGAGCAGGTCGAGGTCGTGCACCATCAGGTCCAGCACGCTGTCCCTGGCCATGGCAACGCGCGTCGAATAGCGGCGAAACCGCATGAACGGACGCTGGTCCTGGCGGTGGCTTGCCGCGGCATTGCGCAGCCGGGCGAGGAGCACGGTGCCGAACACGGGGTTGAAGCGCTCGATGTGGCCGGTGCTCAGCGTCACGCCGCATTGCCGCGCCGTGCGGATCATCAGGGCACCGTCGTGCCGGTCGATGCAAAGCGGCTTTTCGACCAGCACGTGGCAGCCGCGCCGCATCAACGACAGGGCAAGCTCGGCGTGCGCGTCGTCGCTGGTGGCAACGGTGGCCGACGCGATGCCCGGCGGCAGGTCGTCAAGGCTGGACAGCAATGGCAGCGCCGCGAGATCTGCGCCGGCGCGGGCCGACGACGAGCAATCCACGAGGGCGCGCAGCTGGAAGCCGCGCAGGGCGAGGAGCTTTCGGGCGTGGATGCTGCCGAAGCGGCCAAGGCCCACGATCGCATGGGCCAGTGCGGCGTCGACCGGGCTCGCGGCCGCCGTATCGGCGGCGATGGCGGTCGTGCTGTCGTCGCGGGCTGGCGTCGTGAAGGTCATCGAGGCATCGATGGATGTGTCATCGCATCGCGTCGCGCAGCCGATCCGCCACGGCCTGCAGATGCGCGCCGCGGATGACGTGCTTGTAGACGCCGGCCGCGACGCGTTCCTCCCCGAAGATTTCGAAGGCGGGTTTGGTGGCGGGGGCCTCCGCCAGTTCATAGCGCGTGGGCTGCGCGGCGAAGAGGCATTCCCGGCCGTAAGCCTGGGCGCCGAACTCGGCGATGAAGCCCGCCAGCTCGCGTTCCAGCTGGCCGCCGAAGCTGTGCGCGTAACCGTGCATGTCGTCGAGCTTGGCCTGCAACTCGGGGCCGTCGAGCTCGACCATGACATGGCGCTCGGAAGCCAGCCGTGCCGGTGGACTCGGATGGCCCACGGTGGGATAGCCGAGCGATACGACCGTGCGGCCGCGCGCCACGGCGTGCGCGGCGACCTGGTTGGCCAGCAGGCGGCACAGGTCGTGCGAAGGGTTGTAGTCCTCGGCTTCATCGGCAACGATGCAGTCGATGCCTTGCTCCACGACGTGCGTCGTCAAGGCGTGGACCCACTGCGTGAACAGGCGCGTGTCGCCTTCGAGCAGCGCCCGGTAGATGTCGGCATCGGCAACCGGCTGCACCACATCCGCAATCCAGCGGGCCCCCGCGCGTGCGAGGTTGTCGATCGTCGGTTCGAGCCGCGGCACGCCGCTCGAACCGGCGCCGTTGGTCAGCACCACGAAATCCGGCCGCTCGTTGCGCAGCCACTTCCACAGCAGCAGTTCGTGCCCCGAATGGGCGGCGATCACCAGCGCCTTCATGCGCGCGGACTGCCGGGCCGGACGAGGGTTGATACCCGCCGCAGCGGTCCGGTCACACGCCACGAACGGCTGGCGTAGACCTCGCGCAGCTGTGCCTGGAGCAGGGCGAGTTCGGTGCGCGCCTGCCGGGTCTGCTGCTCGGCTTCGGCCAGCCGTGCGTTGCAGTCGGCGTTCGATTGCGCCGCCTGCGCCGCCTGTGCAGCCTGCGCGGCGGTCTGCATGGCGATCTGCGCTGCGGCCTGCATGGCGGCGAGCTCCATCTGCCGGCGTGCCTCTTCGGCCTGGCGTTGCAGCTCTGCCTGCAGCGCGTCGATTCGAGCCTGGTGCATGCGTTGATGGTCGTTGAAGGATTGCTGGAGCCACCCGATGTGCTGCTGCAAGGACGCAACAGTCAGATGCGCCGCCGACGGGTTGCCGCGCCGGATCCAGTCCTCCATGTAGCGGGCCACCTCATTCGCGCGCTGGCTTGCGGGCACCTCGATCACGGGGTGCTGCAGGGCCATGCGCTGCGCGCAGCGCTCGAGCGCGCCGAGCGTTGCGTCGAGGCCGCCATGCGCACGCATCCATTCGCCGGCCTTGCCCGCATCCTCGGCGTCGTATCGGTCGAGTTCGGCGCCCACGTTCTCTCGCGTGATCGGCCGGATCAGCAGCGCCCGGCCGAAATTCCAGCGCCGCGCGTGGGCCACGGTGGCCGCCGTCACCATCTCGCCCATGCCCGAACTCGGATCGAGCACCACCACCGCGTTGCCGGTGCACAGTGCCTCGGTGGCGCAGCGCCCCTTGCCGAAGACGATGTCGTAGCGGCCGAGTGCCTCGGCCGGGTCGGGCAGGTGGTTGCCGGTGCCGCTGCCGATCACGTCCAGCGACAGTCCGCGCTGCACGCAGGCGGCGCGGATTTCCTCGAGCTGCGCGTCGTGCGAGGCGTAGTTGCTGAAGACCAGCGCCGTCCGGGGCCGGGCCGGCAGCCCGCCGCGCCGCGGAAAGCGCGAAAGATCGATCCCGTTCTGGATCAGCTCGATGCGTTCGCGCGCGATGCCGAACTCGTGCACCAGGCGCTCGGCGCAGTTCTCGTCGACGGCCACATGGCATACGACCTGCGTGAACTGCGCCGGGCGTCCGTGTTCGGCGCTTCGGTCGTGGCATATCGTGAGGACCGGCACGTCGTGGAAATGCAGCAGCGCGCGAACCGTCTCGTGGTGGGTGTTGCCGATGATCACGTCCGGCCGCGCCGCAATGTCGCTCAGTTCGGTGACGCAGGCAATCGAGGCAAAGCGCAGTTCGTCGGCCATGTCCCCGAAGGCCGTTGCAAAGATCGTGACGGCGTGGCCGCGGCGGCGCAGCCACAGCGCCAGGTCGCGGGTGAACATTTCCGCCCCCGTGCGATGCACGAGATAGCACATCGCCAGCAGGATGTGCAGGGGCCTGCCTGACTGCGGCGCGTCCGCCGCTGGGACGGTCGCCGCGGCGTTCAATCGAGCGAGGGCGCGCCGGCCAGAACGTGTCCTGCCTGCTGGTCGGCGTGGTAGCTGGAGCGCACCATCGCGCCCACGGCCGCGTGGCTGAAGCCCATCTTGTAGGCCTCTTCCTCGAACATCTTGAAGGTGTCCGGGTGCACGTAGCGGCGCACCGGCAGGTGCGAGCCCGACGGCGACAGGTACTGGCCGATGGTCAGCATGTCGATGCCGTGCGCGCGCATGTCGCGCATGACCTGCAGGATCTCCTCGTCGGTCTCGCCGAGGCCCACCATGATGCCGCTCTTGGTCGGCACGTCGGGGTGCAGCGCCTTGAACTTCTTCAGCAGGTTCAGGCTGAACTGGTAGTCGCTGCCGGGGCGCGCTTCCTTGTACAGGCGCGGCGCGGTCTCGAGGTTGTGGTTCATCACGTCCGGCGGCGCGGCCTTGAGGATTTCAAGGGCGCGGTCGTCGCGGCCGCGGAAGTCGGGCACGAGGATCTCGATCTGCGTCGTCGGCGAGAGCTCGCGGATGTTGCGGATGCAGTCGACGAAGTGCTGGCTGCCGCCGTCGCGCAGGTCGTCGCGGTCGACGCTGGTGATCACCACGTACTTCAGGCGCAGCTTGGCGATGGTCTTGGCCAGGTTGAGCGGCTCGTCCTTGTCGAGCGGGTCGGGGCGGCCATGGCCCACGTCGCAGAACGGGCAGCGGCGCGTGCACTTGTCGCCCATGATCATGAAGGTGGCCGTGCCATTGCCGAAGCATTCGCCGATGTTCGGGCACGAGGCCTCTTCGCAGACCGTGTGCAGGTTGCTCTCGCGCAGGATCTGCTTGATCTCGTAGAAGCGCGTGGTCGGGCTGCCGGCCTTGACGCGGATCCACTCGGGCTTCTTGAGCACCTCGCCCTGCTGCACCACCTTGACGGGGATGCGCGAGAGCTTGGCCGCGGCCTTCTGCTTGGCCAGCGGGTTGTAGTTTTCGGCGCTTTGGGCGTCGCGGACGACTTCTGTGGTGCTCATTGGTGTGTCAAGGCGCGAGGAAGGCGCCGAGCTTCTGGCTCAGCACCGTGGCGGCTTCTTCCCATGTGGTTTGGATGCCGATTGTAGAAAGGTCGACCGTCTGCAGCCCCGCATACCCGCATGGGTTGATGCGGGAGAAGGGTTCGAGGTCCATCTCGACATTGAGCGCCACGCCGTGGTAGGTGGCGTGGCGGCTCACCTTGATGCCCAGCGCGGCGATCTTGCCGAGACCGCGAAACGGGTCGCCCGCAGGCAGCGGGCCGGCCAGCGCCGAACCGTTTGAAGGCGATGCTTTCAGCATCGCGTGCGAGAACGGGTCGTCCAGCCGTACGTAGATGCCCGGTGCGCTCGCCACGCGGTGGCCGGTGACGCCGAAATGAGCCAGCGTGCGCAGCACCGATTCCTCGATGCGATAGACGTATTCCTTGACGAAGTAGCCCGCGCGGCGCAGGTCGATCAGCGGGTAGGCCACCACCTGGCCGGGGCCGTGGAACGTGACCTGGCCGCCGCGGTCGGTCTGCACGACGGGAATGGCGCCGGGGTTCAGGATGTGGTCCTGCTTGCCCGCAATGCCTTGCGTGAAGACCGGGGCGTGTTCGCAAACCCATAGTGCATCGGGCGTGTCCGCTGTGCGCTCCTGCGTGAACTGCTTCATTGCCGCGAAGGTGTCGGCGTAATCGACGCGGCCCAGCGGGCGCAGCTCGATGGCGGCGGTGCCTGTCATGGCGTGGTTCGCCGTGCGGACGGCACGGGGGTCAAAGCACGACCTTGACCATCGGATGCGCCGACAGCGCGCGGTAGATGTCGTCGAGCTGCTCGCGGCTGGTGGCCGTGACGGTGATGGTCACGCCGAGGTAGTTGCCGGCCTTGCTGTCGCGCAGCTCGACGGTGGTGGCGTCGAAGGCGGGATCGAAGCGCTCGGCGATCTGGGTGACGGCGTGCACGAAGCCGTCGACCTTGGCGCCCATCACCTTGATCGGAAACTGCGAGGGGTACTCGATCAGCGATTCCTTGCGCGGATCGGGGATCGCGGTGGTGTCGGTGGTGGTCGTGTTGTCGGTCATGCCGGGGCTCCGTGTTTCTGTGCGTTGTGTTGCTTGGCCTGCTGGTAGGCCGCATACAAGCTCTGGTAGATGGGGCCGGGGCGGCCATTGCCAATAGCCTGCCCGTCGAGGCTCACGACGGGCAGCAGCTCCTTGCTGGCCGAGGAGATCAGCAGCTCGTCGGCGGCGAACACCTCGTCGCGCGAGATAGGGCGCAGCGCGAACGCAATGCCCTGCGCCTTGCACAGGCGCTCGAGCAGCCCGTAGCGGATGCCGGTCAGCACGAGGTTGTTCTTCGGCGGGCCCGCCAGCGTGCCGTCCTTCACGATCCACACGTTGCTCGACGAGGCCTCGCTGAGCCATTCGTCGCGGAACATGATGGTCTCGGTCGCGCCGGCTTCCACGCTGATCTGGCGCGCAAGCACGGCGCCCAGCAGGCTGGTGCTCTTGATGTGGGCCTTCTGCCAGCGGAAGTCGGCCGCGGTGACGCAGGCCACGCCCTTGGCGCGGATGGCATCGGAGATGGGCGGCAGCGGGTTCACCATCACGAACACCGTCGGGCGGATGCCGCGCACCATCGCGTGGTCGCGCGGGGCCACGCCGCGCGTCACCTGAAAGTAAACGGACTGGGGGGCGTTGCCGCCGGGCGCGACCAGCCGCATCACGATCTCGCGCCACTGCGCGAGCGACATCGGGTTCTCGATCTGCAGTTCGGCGAGCGAGCGGTCGAGGCGGGCCATGTGCTCCTCGAAGCAGAAGGGCTGGCCGAAGTAGACGGGGACGTATTCGTAGATGCCGTCGCCGAAAATGAAGCCTCGGTCGAGGACGCTGATCTTCGCGTCGCGCAGGGCGGTGTATTCGCCATCGAGGTAACAAAGCGTGGCGGGCAGGGCATCGGTGATAGGGTGCATGCCGGAATTATGGTTGCGTGCGCCGCGTCGGGTTCGCGTCAGGGAATGCGGCATCGATTTGCATGCGCGGCAGCACGGGTGGAGGGACAGGCTGGGTTTTTACTTATAATCAATGGCTTTGTAGAAATTCTGGGTCGTCATCCGGGCTTCATTCGAAATGAAAAAAATCGCCCGTCAAGACTCGGAGGTCGCTGAAGACCTCGACGCAGAATTCAAGCCGTTGACCGCCGATGAGGCGCGTGAACTGCGGGCAAAGAACCCTTCGGTCTCCCCATGGCGGGTGGTCGCGGGGCAGTTGGTTGTCGGTCTGGTGGTGGCTCTGGCCGCCTGGGGACTGACGGGGAGGCAAAATCTGGGTTGGTCCGCCGCTTATGGCGCGATCGCGGTGGTCATTCCGGCGGCGGTGTTCGCACGCGGGTTGACCGGCAGGTTCTCTTCCCTGAATCCAGGCACTGCGGTGTTCGGATTCTTCCTCTGGGAAATGGTCAAGATGGCCTTGTCCGTGGCGATGCTGATCGCCGCGCCGAGGCTGATAACGGCGCTGAGCTGGCCAGCAATGCTGATCGGCCTGGTGGTGACAATGAAGGCGGCCTGGTTGGCGGTGATGTTCTCGCCCCGGCGCCGGCAACAACGAGACGAGTAACGGAATGGCTGCTGAAAACGCTGCGGAACATGGTCAGACCGCTGGTGAATACATCGTTCACCACTTGACGCATCTGCAAAGCTCCAAGCCTGCAGGTGTGGCCGATCTTTCGGTCTTCAACTTCGATTCGCTGTTTTTCTCCATCGCTCTGGGTGTCCTGGGCTGCTGGTTGCTCTGGCTGGCTGCACGCAAGGCCACGTCGGGCGTTCCGGGCCGCTTCCAGGCTGCCGTCGAACTGCTGGTTGAAATGGTCGACCAGCAAGCCAAGGGCATCGTCCACAACGCCACGAGCCGCAAGTTCGTCGCACCGCTGGCCCTTACCATCTTCGTGTGGATCTTCCTGCTGAACGCAATGGACCTGTTTCCGGTCGATTTGTTCCCGGCGATCTGGGCCAAGATCTTCCACATCGCGGGTGAAGACCCGCACCACGCCTACCTGCGCGTCGTGCCTACCGCCGACCTCTCGGTGACGATGGGCATGTCGGTGGCCGTGCTGCTGATCTGCATCTTCTACAACATCAAGATCAAGGGCGCCGGAGGCTGGATCCACGAGCTGTTCACCGCACCCTTCGGCAACCACTGGGCGCTGTACCCCTTCAACTTCGCCATGCAGATGATCGAGTTCATCGCCAAGACGGTCTCGCACGGCATGCGGTTGTTCGGCAACATGTACGCCGGCGAACTGATCTTCCTGCTGATCGCCCTGATGGGCGGTGCCTGGTCCGTGTCGGCCACCGGCATCGGCCTGGCCATCGGCCACATCATCGCGGGCACGGCCTGGGCCATCTTCCACATCCTGATCATCACGCTGCAAGCCTTCGTGTTCATGATGCTGACGCTGGTCTACATCGGCCAGGCCCACGATCACCACTGATCATCCGCTTTCGTTTTTTGTTTTTCGTTTTCTCTTCAACCAAAGTCCTCTAGGAGTCATCATGGAAGTTATTAGCTTTGTTGCACTGGCCGCCGGCCTGATCATCGGTCTGGGCGCTGTGGGCGCATGTATCGGCATCGGCATCATGGGCAGCAAGTACCTCGAGTCGGCCGCACGTCAGCCTGAACTCATGGGCGAACTTCAAACCAAGATGTTCCTGCTGGCTGGTCTGATCGACGCCGCTTTCATTATCGGCACCGGTATCGCTCTGTGGTTCGCAACGGCCAACCCGTTCCTGGCTCAGATCGCCAACCTGCCGAAGTAAGTCTTTCTCGTCGGACCTGCGTCGTCGTTCCCTAGTCCCCTAGCGAATGGCTTCGATTCAATCCCAAAGAGAGGGTGAAAAGTGAGCATTACCGGTACCCTGATCGTTCAGATGATCGTGTTCCTGATCCTGGTCGGGTTCACGATGAAGTTCGTGTGGCCGCCGATCGCGAAAGCGCTGGACGACCGCGCTGCGAAGATCGCCGAAGGCCTCGCTGCCGCCGACAAGGCCAAGTCCGAGCTGTCCGCCGCCAACAAGCGCGTGGAAGCCGAACTGGGCCAGGCGCGCAACGAGTCCGCACAGCGTCTTGCCGACGCCGAACGTCGCGCCCAGGCCATCGTTGAAGAGGCCAAGGCCCGCGCGACCGAGGAAGGCAACAAGATCGTTGCAGCCGCACGCGTCGAAGCCGACCAGCAGGCACTGAAGGCCCGTGAAGCCCTGCGCGAGCAGGTTGCTGCACTGGCCGTCAAGGGCGCAGAGCAGATTCTGCGCAAGGAAGTGAATGCGGGCGTTCACGCCGATTTGCTCGCCCGCCTGCAGACCGAACTCTGATAGAAGCCATGGCTGAACTCGCCACCATTGCACGCCCCTACGCCGAGGCGCTTTTCAAGGCGTCGTCGTCCGACGTCGCCGGAACCAGCGTCTGGCTCGAAAAGCTTGCCGCCATCGGAGCCAATCCGGAGCTCCAGCAACTCGCCGACAACCCCAAGGTTACGGCCGAGCAGGTTCTCGGCGTGGTCGCCGGTGCATTCGCTGCGCCGTTGCCCGCAATGGCCCAGAACTTCCTGGCTGCGCTCCTCGAGAACGGGCGTTTCTCGGTGCTGCCGGAAATTGCGAAGCAGTTCCGGACACTGTCCAACGCGAAGAGCGGCTCGTCCGACGCCGTGGTCTACAGCGCTTTCCCGATCGAAGTCTCGGCTCTGGCCAGTGTGGCGGCCGCGCTCGAAAAGCGCTTCGGTCGCAAGCTGCAGGTCACGGTCCAGCAGGAGCCGGAACTGATCGGTGGCATTCGTGTGGTGGTCGGCGACGAGGTGCTCGACACCTCCGTCAAAGCGCGCCTTGAACAAATGAAAGTTGCGCTGGCGGCCTGACCGGTCTCCATCGCCTTACAAAGAAAGAAGGAAAGAGTCATGCAACTCAATCCCGCAGAAATTTCCGAACTGATCAAGAGCCGCATCGAGGGCCTCGGGGTCAGCGCCAACATCCGCAACGAAGGCACCGTGGTTTCGGTGACCGACGGCATCGTGCGCGTGCACGGCCTGTCGGACGCGATGCAAGGCGAAATGCTTGAATTCCCGCCGAGCGCAGACGGCACGCCGTCGTTCGGCCTCGCACTGAACCTCGAGCGCGACTCCGTCGGCGCCGTGATTCTGGGCGAGTACGAGCACATCTCCGAAGGCGACACCGTCAAGTGCACGGGCCGCATCCTGGAAGTGCCCGTGGGTCCTGAACTCATCGGCCGCGTGGTGAATGCCCTGGGCCAGCCGATCGACGGCAAGGGTCCCATCAACGCCAAGATGACCGACGTGATCGAAAAGGTCGCTCCCGGCGTGATCGCACGGAAGTCCGTCGACCAGCCGATGCAGACCGGCCTGAAGTCCGTCGACTCGATGGTGCCCGTCGGCCGTGGCCAGCGTGAGCTGATCATCGGCGACCGCCAGACCGGCAAGACGGCTGTCGCCATCGACGCGATCATCAACCAGAAGGGTCAGAACATGACCTGCGTCTACGTTGCGATCGGCCAGAAGGCTTCGTCGATCAAGAACGTGGTGCGCGCACTCGAACAAGCCGGCGCGATGGACTACACCATCGTGGTGGCGGCATCGGCTTCCGAATCGGCGGCCATGCAGTACGTGTCGGCCTACTCGGGCTGCACGATGGGTGAATACTTCCGCGACCGCGGCCAGGACGCGCTGATCGTCTATGACGACCTGTCCAAGCAAGCCGTGGCCTACCGCCAGGTCTCGCTGCTGCTGCGCCGCCCGCCAGGCCGCGAAGCCTACCCCGGCGACGTGTTCTATCTCCACAGCCGCCTGCTCGAGCGCGCAGCCCGCGTGAACGCCGACTACGTCGAAGCTTTCACCAAGGGTGAAGTCAAGGGCAAGACCGGCTCGCTGACCGCACTGCCGATCATCGAAACGCAAGCCGGCGACGTGTCCGCTTTCGTGCCGACCAACGTGATCTCGATCACCGACGGCCAGATCTTCCTGGAAACCAACCTGTTCAACGCCGGTATCCGTCCCGCCATCAACGCCGGTATTTCGGTGTCGCGCGTGGGTTCGTCGGCGCAGACCAACCTGGTGAAGAACCAGTCCGGCGGTATCCGTACCGACCTGGCGCAGTACCGCGAACTCGCGGCCTTCGCCCAGTTCGCCTCGGACCTCGACGAAGCCACCCGCAAGCAGCTCGACCGCGGTGCCCGCGTGACCGAACTGCTCAAGCAGACCCAGTACAGCCCGCTGCCCATCTCGCTGATGAGCGCCACGCTGTTCGCGGTGAACAAGGGCTTCATGGACGACATCGACGTCAAGAAGGTTCTCTCGTTCGAACACGGCTTCCACCAGTTCCTCAAGTCGAGCCACGCACCCCTGCTGGCCACGATGGAAAAGAACGGCGCCAAGTGGGACCCGAAGCCCGCGAAGGCCGACGACAGCGACGAGAAGAAGGCTTTCAAGAAGGTCTGCCAGGACGCGGAAGCCGAACTGCTGGCCGCCGCCACTTCGTTCAAGAAGTCGTTCGCCTGATCGACGCCTTGATCGACGCAAGAAGGAGCTCTCATGGCAGCTGGTAAGGAAATCCGCGGCAAGATCAAATCGGTGGAAAACACCAAGAAGATCACCAAGGCCATGGAAATGGTCTCGGTTTCCAAGATGCGCAAGGCGCAGGAACGCATGCGCGCCGCTCGCCCCTACAGCGAAAAGATCCGCAACATCGCGGCCAATCTCGGCAAGGCGAACCCGGAGTACACCCACGCGTTCATGAAGACGACCGAGGCCAAGGGCGTCGGTTTCATCATCGTGACCAGCGACAAGGGCCTGTGCGGCGGCTTGAACACCAACCTGCTGCGTGCCGTGACGGCCAAGCTGCGCGAAGCGCAGGCAGCGGGCAACGTGGTCGAGTCGGTTGCCATCGGCAGCAAGGGTCTGGGTTTCCTGAACCGCATCGGCGCCCGCGTGGTGGCGCATGTGACGCATCTGGGCGACACGCCGCATCTCGACAAGCTCATCGGGCCGGTCAAGACGCTGCTCGACGCCTATGCCGAAGGCAAGCTGTCGGCTGTGTACCTGTGCTACACGAAGTTCATCAACACCATCAAGCAAGAGCCGATGGTGGAGCAACTGCTGCCGCTGAAGGCCGAGACGCTGCAGGTCGAGTCGGGCCATCATTCGTGGGACTACATCTACGAACCCGACGCGCAAAGCGTGATCGACGAGCTGCTGGTGCGCTACGTGGAATCGCTGGTGTACCAGGCCGTGGCCGAAAACATGGCGTCCGAGCATTCGGCGCGCATGGTGGCCATGAAGGCTGCGACCGACAACGCGGGCAACGTGATCAGCGAACTGAAGCTGGTCTACAACAAGACCCGCCAGGCCGGCATCACCAAGGAGCTGTCCGAGATCGTGTCCGGCGCGGCTGCGGCCGCAGGCGTTTGATCGAGGCAATGCAACAGGCCGCGTTGCTGATCGGACGCGCTCTGCGCGTTCGCTAATCCAAGGCCTATTTTTAGGGGACTCTGCGCAAAATGAAGAAGATTCTTGCCCTGGTGGCGGTTGCCGCCGCCCTGACTGCCTGCTCCAAGAAGGAAGAGGCGCCTGCGCCTGCACCGGCTCCCGCCGCTGCACCCGCAGCGCCCGCTCCGGCCCCAGCTCCCGCAGCAGCGCCGGCCGCTCCCGCCGCAGCAGCCCCGACAGCATCGGCCGACCTGCCGCAGGAGTGCAACGACTACCTCGCCAAGGTGCAGGCGTGCGTTTCTTCGCAAAGCGGTGCTGCCGCCGACGCGATGAAGGCCAACCTCGACCAGACGAAGGCCACCTGGGCTTCGATGGGCGCGGACAAGGCTGCACTGGGCCAGGCCTGCAAGGCAGCTTCGGACGCCTTCGCTGCGCAAGCAACGGCCATGAAGTGCTGATGAGCTGACGACGACAAGAAACTCAAGGGTGCCGGCCCGTCCGGCATTCTTGCAAAAGCGGCCCGTTTCGGCACCAGGACGCTTCTGCAAGAACCTGTCGCAAATTTATTGAGATCCATCCAGAAGGAAACGCCATGGCTGAAGGAAAAATTGTCCAATGTATCGGCGCCGTGGTCGACGTGGAGTTCCCGCGTGACCAGATGCCCAAGGTGTACGACGCCTTGAAATTCGAAGGCAGCGCGCTGACTCTCGAAGTCCAGCAGCAGCTCGGCGACGGCGTGGTGCGCACGATTGCGCTGGGCTCGTCCGACGGCCTGCGCCGCGGCATCATCGTGAAGAACACCGGCGCACCCATCACGGTGCCCGTGGGCAAGGCCACGCTCGGCCGCATCATGGACGTGCTGGGCGCGCCCATCGACGAACGCGGCCCGGTCGGCCAGGAGCTCACCGCTTCGATCCACCGCAAGGCTCCCGCGTACGACGAACTGTCGCCTTCGCAAGACCTGCTGGAAACCGGCATCAAGGTGATCGACCTGGTGTGCCCGTTCGCCAAGGGCGGCAAGGTGGGCCTGTTCGGCGGCGCCGGCGTGGGCAAGACCGTGAACATGATGGAACTCATCAACAACATCGCCAAGGCTCACTCGGGTCTGTCGGTGTTCGCCGGTGTGGGTGAACGTACCCGCGAAGGCAACGACTTCTATCACGAGATGGCCGACTCCGGCGTGGTGAACCTCGAGAAGCTCGAAGACTCGAAGGTCGCCATGGTCTACGGCCAGATGAACGAACCCCCGGGCAACCGTCTGCGCGTGGCGCTGACCGGCCTGACCATTGCCGAGTCGTTCCGCGACGAAGGCCGCGACGTGCTGTTCTTCGTGGACAACATCTACCGCTACACGCTGGCCGGCACCGAAGTGTCGGCTCTGCTGGGCCGCATGCCTTCCGCCGTGGGCTACCAGCCGACGCTGGCCGAGGAAATGGGCCGCCTGCAGGAGCGGATCACGTCGACCAAGGTCGGTTCGATCACCTCGATCCAGGCCGTGTACGTCCCTGCCGACGACTTGACCGACCCGTCGCCCGCAACGACCTTCGCCCACCTGGACTCCACCGTGGTGCTGTCGCGCGACATCGCTTCGCTCGGTATCTACCCCGCCGTGGACCCGCTGGACTCGACCTCGCGCCAGCTCGACCCGAACGTGGTCGGCGAAGAGCACTACAACGTGGCCCGCGCCGTGCAAGGCACGCTGCAGCGCTACAAGGAACTGCGCGACATCATCGCCATCCTGGGCATGGACGAACTGGCTCCCGACGACAAGCTCGCCGTGGCCCGCGCCCGCAAGATCCAGCGTTTCCTGTCGCAGCCGTTCCACGTGGCCGAAGTGTTCACGGGCTCGCCTGGCAAGTACGTGCCGCTGGCCGAAACCATCCGTGGTTTCAAGATGATCGTGAACGGCGAAGCCGACCACCTGCCGGAACAAGCGTTCTACATGGTGGGCAGCATCGACGAGGCGTTCGAAAAGGCCAAGAAGGTCGCTTAAGAAGGAATCACCATGGCAGGCACCATTCATGTGGACGTGGTCAGCGCGGAAGAGTCGATCTTCTCGGGCGAAGCCAAGTTCGTCGCGCTGCCCGGTGAAGCCGGTGAGCTCGGCATCTACCCGCGCCACACCCCGCTGATCACGCGCATCCGCCCCGGCGCCGTGCGCATCGAAACGGCCGACGGCGGCGAGGAGTTCGTCTTCGTGGCCGGCGGCATTCTCGAAGTGCAGCCCAATGCCGTCACCGTGCTGTCCGACACCGCGATCCGCGGCAAGGACCTCGACGACGAAAAGGCCAATGTGGCCAAGGCCGCAGCCGAGGAAGCACTGAAGAATGCGAAGAGCGACATCGACATCGCGATGGCGCAATCGGAGCTGGCCGTGATGGCCGCCCAGATCGCCGCGCTGCGCAAGTACCGCCAGAAAAAGTAATCGGCCTTCCCGATTGCTCGGTCAAGAAGCCGCCCTCGGGGCGGCTTTTTGCTTTTGAAGCTCGCATCGCTCCGTCTTGCTTCGATCTGAATTTGGTCAAAGTTCAGCCTTGTCCGGCTAAAGGCCTCCGCCTAGTATTCGCCTTCGCCCCAACCAGGGCGCGGCGAAGACAAGAACACCGGAGACAAGACGCGTGGCACGTTGGAGTGGCATCACTGCGGACGAGATGCGGCTGCTGGAAACGACCTTCTGGTCGGCCGGCGGTTCGCGCCATGCCATGGCCGAACAGCTCGGTTTTTCCAAGAGCAAGGCCAACGGGCTGATCGCCGGCCTCGTCGATCAGGGCCTGCTTGCCGAAGCCGGCCTGCAGCGCTCCTCGGGCGGGCGCCGCGCCGAGAATCTCCAGCTGAATGCCGGGCTCGGCGTGCTCGTCGGCATCGACATCGGCGCCACCAGTCTCGATGTGGCCGTGCTGCGGCCCGACCTCACGGTGCTCGCGCAGCACGACGAACCAGCCGACGTGCGCGAAGGCCCGGCCGTGGTGCTGGCGCGCGTGCGCACGCTCATGCGCGAACTGCTGGCCCGCTGCAATGTGGGCGCCAGGGACGTGCTCGGCATCGGCATTGGCGTGCCCGGCCCCGTGAACTTCGAGATCGGACAGCTCGTGAACCCGCCACTGATGCCGGCGTGGGACAGCTTCTCGATCCGCGACTACCTGCGCGAGGACTACGCGGCGCCTGTCTTCGTCGACAACGATGTGAACCTGATGGCGCTCGGCGAACTCTGGCGCCTCAAGCGTTCGCTGAGCAACTTCCTCGTCATCAAGATCGGCACCGGCATCGGCTGCGGCATCGTCTGCCACGGCGAGGTGTACCGCGGCGCCGCCGGTTCGGCCGGGGACGTGGGCCACATCTGCGTCGACCAGGAAGGCCCGCGCTGCCACTGCGGCAATCTCGGCTGCGTCGAGGCCATGGCCGCCGGTCCCGCGATCACGCGCATGGCGATGCAGGCGGCCGAGGCCGGCGAGAGTGCCGCATTGGCGGAAGTGCTGCGCCAGCACGGCCGCATCGACGCGATCGACGTGGGCCAGGCCAGCCGTGGCGGCGACACGGCCGCCAACGCCATCATCCAGCGCGCAGGCAGCCTGATCGGGCAGATGCTTGCGTCGGTCGTCAACTTCTTCAACCCGTCGCACGTGTTCATCGGCGGCGGCATCACGCGCATCGGCCCGCTGTTCCTCGCGGCCGTGCGGCAGAGCGTGTACCAGCGCTCGCTGGCACTCTCCACGCGGCATCTCGAGATCCAGTACACGCCGCTCGGCACGCAGGGCGGCCTCGTCGGCGCGGGTGTGCTCGCGATGCACGAGACGCTGAAGGTCCGAGGAGTGGCGCCATGACGGCGGCAGGCACCGGCAAGGGCAGCGTGGCCGTCGAGTTCGACGGCGTGGTGAAGGCCTTTGGCCCCGTGCAGGTCTTGCACGGCGTGAGCTTCGCGCTCGCGCCCGGCCGCGTGTATGGGCTGCTCGGCGAGAACGGCGCGGGCAAGTCGACGCTGATGAAGATCCTCGCGGGCTATGAATCGCTGAGCGGCGGCACGCTGCGCATCAACGGCCAGCCGCAGCAGTTCGGGAGTTCGCGCGACGCCGAGGCGCTGGGCATCGTGCTCATCCACCAGGAGTTCAACCTCGCGGAAGACTTGAGCGTGGCGCAGAACATCTTCCTGGGCCATGAAAAGAAGAAGGGCTGGCTGCTCGATGACGCATCGATGGAGCGCGACGCCGCCACGGCACTCGCCGCGGTCGGGCTGAAGATCGACCCGCGCACCAAGGTCCGTCGCCTCATCGTCGCCGAGAAGCAGCTCGTCGAGATCGCCAAGGCCATCGCCCGCCGCGCGCGCCTGCTCGTCATGGACGAGCCCACCGCGACGTTGACGCCGGGCGAAACCGAGCGCCTGTTCAAGCTCATCGCCCAACTGCGTGCCGACGGCGTGACCATCGTCTACATCTCGCACAAGCTCGACGAAGCGGAGCAGGTCACCGACGAAGTGATCGTCATGCGCGATGGCCGCTTCGTCGCGCGCGCGCCCACGGCCGAGGTCACGCGCCAGCAGATGGCCAACCTCATGGTGGGCCGCGAACTGGCCGACCTCTACCCGCCGCGCGACGTGGTCGTGGCGGCCGATGCACCCGCCATGCGCGTGCGCAACTTCAGCGTGTCCGGCTGGGCGCAGGATGCGAGTTTCGAGGTGCGCCCCGGCGAGATCCTTGGCTTTGCGGGCCTCGTCGGCGCGGGCCGCACTGAACTCTTCGAAGGGCTGCTCGGCCTGCGCCCCGCGAGCGGCAGCGTCGAGATGCTCGGAAAGCCGGTGCCCGGCGGCAAGGGCTGGCGCAACCCGCGCGATGCCGCGAGGCACGGCCTCACGTACCTCAGCGAAGACCGCAAGGGCAAGGGCCTGCACGTCAACTTCGGCCTGCGTCAGAACCTCACGCTGATGGCGCTCGAGCGCTATGCACAGCCATGGCTCAGGCCCGAGGCCGAACGCGGCGCGCTGGCCGAGGCGGTGAAGGACTATGGCATCCGCACCGGCTCGCTCGACGTCAGGGCCTCGTCGCTGTCGGGCGGAAACCAGCAGAAGCTCGCGCTCGCCAAGGTGCTGCAACCTCGCCCCAAGGTGGTGGTGCTCGACGAGCCCACGCGCGGCGTCGACGTGGGCGCCAAGCGCGACATCTATTTCCTGATCCAGCGACTCGCCCGCGAAGGGCTCGCGGTGATCGTCGTTTCGTCGGAGCTGATGGAGCTGATCGGCCTGTGCCACCGCGTCGCGGTGATGCGCGCGGGCCGGCTCGTCACCACGCTCGATGCAGGCCATCTGACCGAAGAGGAGCTCATCGCTCATGCCACCGGAACCGCAAACTCCCCCGCAGTCGCTTGAGGCCGCGCAGCAGCAGCACCGCAGCGAGGCGGCGCCGCGCCGGACGCAGCGCCTGCACGGGCTCGGCCCGGTCATCGGACTCGCGCTGCTGTGCATTGCCGGCACGCTGCTGAACGCCGACTTCGCCACGCTCGACAACGCGATGAACGTGCTCACGCGCACCGCCTTCATCGGCATCATCGCGGTGGGCATGTGCTTCGTGATCATCTCGGGCGGCATCGACCTGTCGGTGGGCTCGATGGCCGCGCTCATCGCGGGCAGCGTGATCATGTTCATCAACTGGGCCGGCCCGGCGTCGGGCTCGCCGCTGTTGGCGGTGGTGATGGGCGCGGTGCTGGCGGTGGTGCTCGGCGCGGTGTTCGGCCTTGCGCACGGCCTGCTGATCACCAAGGGGCGCATCGAGCCCTTCATCGTGACGCTGGGCACGCTCGGCATCTTCCGTGCCTACCTTACGTACTTCGCCGACGGCGGCGCGCTCACGCTCGACAACGAGCTGTCGGACCTCTATGCGCCCGTGTACTACGCGAGCCTTGCGGGCATCCCGGTGCCGGTGTGGGTGTTCGTGATCGTCGCGATCATCGGCGGCGTGATCCTGAATCGCACGGCCTATGGACGCTACGTGCAGGCCATCGGCTCCAACGAGCAGGTGGCGCGCTATGCGGCCGTGGACGTCGACCGCGTGAAGATCCTGACCTACGTGCTGCTCGGCGTGTGCGTGGGCATCGCCACCCTGCTGTACGTGCCGCGCCTGGGCTCGGCATCGCCGACCACCGGCCTGCTGTGGGAACTCGAGGCCATCGCGGCCGTGATCGTCGGCGGCACCGCGCTCAAGGGCGGCGCGGGCAGCATCACCGGCACCGTGGTGGGCGCGATCCTGCTCTCGGTCATCAGCAACATCCTGAACCTCACCAGCATCATCAGCGTGTACCTGAATGCGGCGGTGCAGGGCTTCGTGATCATCATCGTGGCTTTCCTGCAGCGCGGCCGCCGGTAGACCGTTTCTCGTTGTTCCCGTTCGTACGTTCGTTCCATCCACCAAAGAGGAGACATCCAGCATGACGACTTTCACCCGACGCATCGCACTCACGGCAGTTGCCGCTGCTGCATTCGCCAGCCTGCCCGCGCTCGCCGCGGAGAAGGTCAACCTCGGCGTTTCGATTCCCGCGGCCACGCACAGCTTCATGGGCGGCATCAACTACTGGGCCAACCAGGCGAAGAAGGACCTCGAGAAGGAACACAAGGACCTGAAGATCACGATCAAGACTGCGGCGAACGCGCCCGAGCAGGCCAACCAGCTGCAGGATCTTTCGACGGTCACCAAGATCAACGCGCTGGTCGTGTTCCCGTTTGAATCGGCCGCACTGACGAAACCGGTCGCGCAGGTCAAGGCCAAGGGAGCGTACGTCACCGTGGTCGATCGCGGCCTGACCGACACCAGCGCGCAGGATGCGTACGTGGCGGGCGACAACACCGCCTTCGGCAAGATCCCGGCCGAGTACATCGTCAAGCAGCTCGGCGGCAAGGGCAACGTGGTGGCGCTGCGCGGCATCGCGACCACGCTGGACAACGAGCGCATGGACGCCTTCAACGCCGTGCTCAAGGGCAGCCCCGACATCAAGCTGCTCGACGCCAAGTACGCTAACTGGAACCGCGACGATGCCTTCAAGGTCACGCAGGACTACCTCACGCGCTTCAAGAACATCGACGCCATCTGGGCGGCCGACGACGACATGGCCGTGGGTGTGCTCAAGGCCATCGAGCAGGCCAAGCGCGACGACATCAAGATCATCTTCGGCGGCGCGGGCGCCAAGGGCATGGTCAAGACCATCATGGACGGCAAGGACAAGCGCATTACCGCCGACGTGAGCTACTCGCCGAAGTTCATCTACGACGCGATCAAGCTGACGGCCGAGGCGCGGCTGAAGGGCGAGAAGCTGCCGGCGACGACGATCATTCCTTCGGTGCTGATCACGAAGGAAAACGCCAAGGACTTCTACCACCCTAACTCGCCGTTCTGAGTTCTCCCCCAGGCTTCGCGCACTTCGTGTCGCTACGCCAACCCCCTTCCGGGGGCAACACCTGCGGCCCGGCGAAGCCGGTTCCGCGGTGTTCCTTGAAGAACACGACATGACCGATACCTCTCTTCGCAAGCTCCGATATGCCATGGTCGGCGGCGGCCGCGACGCCTTCATCGGCGGCGTGCACCGCAAGGCCATGGCGCTCGACGGCCAGATCGAACTCGTGGCCGGCGCGCTGTCGTCGAGCCCGGACAAGGCGCGCGCCTCGGGCCGCGACCTCGGCCTGGCCGACGGCCGCAACCACGGCGACTGGCAGTCGCTGCTGGCCGACGAGCTGAAGCGCCCGCTGGAAGAGCGCATCGACTTCGTGTCGATCGTCACGCCCAATCACGTGCACTTTCCGGTGGCGCAGGCCTTTGCCGAAGCCGGCTTCCATGTGGTGTGCGACAAGCCGCTGGTGCACACGCTCGCGCAGGCCGAGGCGCTGGTCGCCGCCGTGGCGAAGCAGGGCACGGTGTTCGGCGTTACCTACAACTACACGGGCTACCCGATGGTGCGGCAGGCGCGCGAGATGGTGCGCTCGGGCCAGATCGGCGAGGTGCGCAAGGTCGTCGTCGAATACAACCAGGGCTGGCTCGCGAGCCACGTCGAAGGCGGCACCAACAAGCAGGCCGACTGGCGCACCGACCCCGCGAAGAGCGGCGCGGCCGGTGCCATCGGCGACATCGGCTCGCATGCCGAGAACCTCGTCGCGACCGTCACCGGGCTGCAGATCGACAGCTTGTGCGCGGACCTGAGCGCGCTGGTGCCGGGCCGCATGCTCGACGACGACGGCAGCCTGCTGCTGCGCTTCGAGGGCGGCGCGCGCGGCGTGCTGATCGCCTCGCAGATCAACACCGGCCTGGAAAACGACCTGCGCCTGCGCGTCTCCGGCACGCTGGGCACGCTCGAGTGGCGCCAGGAGCAGCCGAGCCAGTTGATGCATCTGCCGCACGACGGACCGAAGCGCGTGCTGACGCGCGGCGCGCCCTGGCTGTGCGAATCCGCGAAGCGCGCGAGCCGGCTGCCGGCGGGGCATCCCGAAGGTTTCATCGAAGCCTTCGCGAATGTCTATGCGGGCGTGGCGGCGGACATCCGCGCGCGGCTGGCGGGTCAGCCGGCCGACCCGCTGGACGCCGACTACCCGCGCGTGGAGGACGGCGCGCGCGGCGTGCGG
This sequence comes from Variovorax sp. Varisp36, assembly GCF_047304235.1. Taxonomy (NCBI): domain Bacteria; kingdom Pseudomonadati; phylum Pseudomonadota; class Betaproteobacteria; order Burkholderiales; family Comamonadaceae; genus Variovorax; species Variovorax sp. Varisp36. The sequence goes on along the minus strand of NZ_JBGLYU010000008.1, from coordinate 126,968 downwards.
TTCATCGAGCGCACTGTGGCCTCTGCGAAAAGCGAATTAAAGTGGACGCCCTGGTAGCGCGCTGCGCGCTGCACAGGCTTCCATGACACCTTCCGCCTCCGACGCATCTTCTTCATCGACGGCACAGCAGCCCTGGGTGCCTGCCCTGTGGCGGCGCTGCATCACGCTGTTTCCGTTGAAGCTGGTCGGCAACACGGTCGCCACTCTCGGCTTCTTCCCCCTGTACTTCTGGATCATGAAGCACGCCGGCCAAGCCTGGGTGCTGCCGCTCACGGCCGTCGACCATCTCATCGCCTTCTGGCCAGCACTGCTGCCGGTGTACCTCTCGCTCTGGGGCTACATCGCGCTGCCGGTGCTGCTGGCCAAGGACAAGCGCGAGCTGTCGAGCTTTTCCTTCGGCTGCGCGGCGATGACGGTCTTCGCGCTGCTCGTGTTCTGGTTCGTGCCCACGGCGATTCCGAACTTCGCGGTCGACACCGCGCCGGGCACCTCGCTGCAGTTCCTCAAGATGGTCGACTCGGCGGGCAACGCCTTTCCTTCGCTGCACGTCTCGTTCTCGGTGTTCACCTGCGTCGCGCTGGCGCGGCAGCTGCGCGAAGTGGGGGCGCCGCGCTGGTTGCGCATCGCCAACATGGCCTGGGCCGTCGGCATCGTCTACTCGACGATGGCGGTGCGCCAGCATGTGTTGATCGACGTGCTGGGCGGCCTGGCGCTGGGCGTGGCGCTCGGTGTCGCCACACGGCAGCGCGGCCCGGCGCTCGCACCGGTGCACGCGCGACCGGCGTAGGCCGATTGCGGTATTCCGCCGCGGCGGGGTGCGCGGTACAACCCGGGCATCGTCGTCCACCGGTGCGGGAGCCCGCCATGAAGATTCGTTTGTCCTCCCTCGCAGCCTGCATCGCGGCCGGTGCCGTCGCATGCCCTGCGTTCGCCCTCGACTTTCCCTCGCGCAAACCCGGCCTGTGGGAAATCCAGACCGGGGACGGCACGGGCAAGGGACCCGGCTCCGGCCACACCGTGCAGCAGTGCATCGACGCGGCCAGCGACAAGGCGCTGCGTGACATGGGCCAGGGCATGGGCAAGGACATGTGTTCGAAGCAGGAGCTGCGTTCCGACGGCGGCAAGCTGGTGATGGACTCGGTCTGCAAGATCGGCAACACGGTCGCCACCTCGCATGCGGTGTTGAGCGGCGACTTCGGCACGGCCTACCGCATGGAAAGCAAGTCGACCTACAACCCGCCGCTGATGGGCCGTGCCGAAGGCGCGAGCGTCATGGAGGCCAGGTGGATCGGCCCCTGCAAGGCCGACCAGAAGCCGGGCGACATGGTCATGTCCAATGGCATGAAGATGAACGTGCTCGACATGGCGAAAAACCGGCCGAAGAAGCCGTAGCCCGCTGCACGCCGGGTAGGCGCCGGCCCACAGCGCTTTGCGCCCGCCGTGGCGCGGCGGGAAACCGTCGCTGCGCCTACGATGGCGTGCCATGCCCGCACAGCAGGAAGCAGACCTCCTCGTCGTCGCCCGGCCCGAGGGCCTCTATTGCCCACCCGGCGATTTCTACATCGACCCGTGGCGGCCGGTGGCGCGCGCCGTCATCACGCATGCGCATTCGGACCATGCGCGCGCCGGACACGCACGCTACCTGGCCCACACCGACAGCGCCGGCACGCTGCGTGCGCGCCTTGGCAGCGGCATCGACCTGCAGACGCTGGCCTACGGCGAGGCCATCGAGCACCGTGGCGTACGCGTCTCGCTGCATCCGGCCGGCCATGTGCTGGGCTCGGCGCAGGTGCGGCTCGAACATGGCGCTCGCGTGTGGGTGGCCTCGGGCGACTACAAGACCGAGCCTGACGGCACCTGCCCGCCCTTCGAGCCCGTGCCTTGCGACACCTTCATCACCGAGTCGACCTTCGGCCTGCCGATCTACCGCTGGCCCACGCAGGCCGTGCTGTTCGCGGAGATCGACGCGTGGTGGCGCGCCAATGCGCAGGCCGGGCGCGCGTCGGTGCTGTTCTGCTATGCCTTCGGCAAGGCACAGCGCATCCTGCATGGCGTGGATGCGAGCATCGGGCCGATCGTCGTGCACGGGGCGGTGGAACCACTCAATGCGGTGTACCGGGCGGCGGGCGTCTCTTTGCCGCCCACCTTGCGTGCGGACGATGAGGGTGTCGACGCCGCGTTGCTGAAGCGTTCGCTGGTGCTCGCTCCCCCATCGGCGCAGGGCTCGCCATGGATGCGCCGCTTCGGCAACTACGCCGATGCGTTCGCCAGCGGGTGGATGCAGCTGCGCGGCACGCGCCGCCGAAGAGGCGTGGACCGCGGCTTCGTGATGTCCGACCATGCCGACTGGCCCGGCCTGCAGCAGGCGATTGCCGGCACCGGCGCAGAGCGCGTGTTCGTCACGCACGGCAGCGTGCAGGTGATGGTGCGGTGGCTCACGGAGAACGGCCTCGATGCGCAGGGCTTCAAGACCGAGTACGGCGACGAAGACGATCAGGAAACTCCCTCCCCTTCCGGGGGTGGGCCGGGGAGGGGGCTTGCGTCGCTCGATGGAGACGCCGCGAGCCCCCATCCCAACCTTCCCCCAAAGGGGAAAGGAGAAATACCGTGAGAGCGTTTGCCGCGCTCTACCGCGAGCTCGATGCGAGCACGTCTAGCCTCGCCAAGCAGGTCGCGCTGCAGCGCTACCTGCGCGAGGCCGACGCGGCCGATGCCGCATGGGCGGTGTACTTCCTGGCCGGCGGCAAGCCACGCCAGCTCGTGCCCACCAAGCTGCTGCGCCTGCTCGCACAGGAGGCGGCGGGCCTGCCCGAGTGGCTGTTCGACGAAAGCTACGACGCCGTGGGCGATCTCGCCGAGACCATCGCGCTGCTGTTGCCGCCGCCGAGCGAGGTGCACGACCTCGGTCTCGCGGGTTGGGTCGAGCAGCATCTGCTGCCATTGCGCGAAGCCGCGAAGACGGCACCCGGGCAGCTCGCCGACCGGCTGCGCGCGCAGTGGCGACAGCTCGCGGTCGAAGAGCGGCTGGTGTACTTCAAGCTCATCACCGGTGCATTTCGCGTGGGCGTGTCGAGGCTGCAGGTGACGCAGGCACTCGCCGCGGTGGGCGGCATCGATGCCAGGCGTGTCGCGCAGCGGCTCATGGGCTACACGCACATCGGGGCACGGCCCCGGGGCGACGACTACCGCACGCTCATCGCGCCCGAGTCGAGCGCCGAGCAGGTGCAGAAGACCAGCGGCCAGCCGTACCCCTTCTTCCTCGCGCATCCGTTCAACATTCCGCTCGAGCAGTTCGATGCCGTGCTGGGGTCGCCGTCCGGCTGGATCGTCGAGTGGAAGTGGGACGGCATTCGCGCGCAGCTCGTGAAGCGCGCAGGCGCCGTCTGGGTGTGGTCGCGCGGCGAAGAGCTGGTGACGGAGCGCTTCCCCGAGCTTGCCGTGCTGGGCGAGGCCTTGCCTGACGGCACGGTGCTCGACGGCGAAGTCGCCGTGTGGCGTGAAGGCAAGGTACAGCCCTTCGCCGAGCTGCAGAAGCGCATCGGCCGCAAGACGCTCGGCGCCAAGTTGCTGCGCGACATTCCCGTGGTGCTGCTGGCCTATGACCTCCTCGAATGGGAAGGACGCGACCTGCGTGCGCTGCCGCAGTCGGAGCGCCGCGTGTTGCTCGACGAGCTGATCACGCGGATGCAGCACTCTTCGCTGCTGCCGAGCCCGATGCTCACCGGCACCGGCTGGCCCGATCTCGCAAGGCAGCGCGAGGCCGCGCGCACCATGGGCGTCGAAGGCATGATGCTCAAGCGCCGCGATGCGCAGTACGGCGTGGGCCGCACCAAAGACGTCGGCGTGTGGTGGAAGTGGAAGATCGACCCGCTCAGCGTCGACGCGGTGCTGATCTACGCACAGCGCGGCCACGGCCGGCGCGCAAGCCTCTTCAGTGACTACACCTTTGCCGTGTGGGATGCTCCGCCCGAGCAAGCCGACCGCAAGCTCGTGCCTTTCGCCAAGGCCTACTCGGGCCTTACCGACGCCGAGATGGCGCGCGTGGACGCGATCATCCGCAAGACCACGGTGGAGAGCTTCGGGCCGGTGAAGAGCGTGAAGCCGACGCTGGTGTTCGAGCTGGGCTTCGAGGGCATCGCGCGCAGCACGCGGCACAAGAGCGGCATTGCGGTGCGCTTTCCGCGCATGCTGCGCTGGCGGGAGGACAAGCCCGTGGAGGAGGCGGACACCTTGCAGACGCTCGCTGCGTTGCTTCCCTCATGACCGACCCAATGGATCCCGAATTTCTCCCTCCCCCTTTGGGGGAGGGCAGGGGTGGGGGCAAGCGGCGTATCCGGAGCCAGCGGCCTGTCGTCGAAGGCCGCTTGCCCCCATCCCGGCCTTCCCCCGGCAGGGGAAGGAGCAAATCCAAGTCCGTGAAGCCTGCGCTCGACGCGTGGTTCGCCGCACGCGGGTGGAAGCCTTTCAAGTTCCAGCGCGAGGTGTGGAAAGCCATCGGCGAAGGCAGGTCCGGCCTGCTTCACGCGACCACCGGCGCGGGCAAGACCTACGCCGTGTGGCTCGGTGCGTTGCAGGCTTTCTCTCAAGCGCGCAAGGAAACGGCACACCCCGCCGCCCCTCCGCTCACTGTGCTGTGGCTCACCCCGATGCGCGCGCTTGCGGCCGACACGCTGCGTGCCCTGCAGCAGCCCCTCGAAGCCCTCGGCGCCGATGTGCATCCGTGGAGCACCGGCGTGCGCAGCGGCGACACCTCGTCGGCCGAACGCAGCGCGCAGAACCAGCGCCTGCCCAGCGTGCTCGTCACCACGCCTGAAAGCCTGTCGCTGCTGCTCTCGCGCGCCGATGCAAGCGAAGTGCTCGGCCATGTGCGGATGACCGTCGTCGACGAATGGCACGAGCTGCTCGGCAACAAGCGCGGCGTGCAGGTGCAGCTCGCGCTGGCACGGCTCAAGCGCTGGAATCCCGGCCTCGCGATCTGGGGCATGTCGGCCACGCTGGGTAACCTGCACGAGGCGATGCATTCGCTGCTGGGCCATGCGGACGGCGTGCTCGTGCAGGGCCAGGTGCCGAAGAAGCTCGTCATCGATTCGCTGCTGCCCGGCACCGCCGAGCGCTTTCCCTGGGGCGGCCACCTCGGGCTCACGATGCTGCCCCAGGTGATCGCGGAGATTGCCGCGAGCAAGACCGCGCTGGTCTTCACCAACACGCGCTCGCAGTCGGAGATCTGGTACCAGGCCATGCTGGAGGCCAAGCCCGAGTGGGCCGGCCTCATTGCGCTGCACCACGGCTCGCTCGACCGCGAGGTGCGCGAATGGGTCGAGCTGGGCCTCAAGAGCGGCGAGCTGAAGGCCGTGGTCTGCACCTCGAGCCTGGACCTGGGCGTGGACTTCCTGCCGGTCGAGCGCGTGCTGCAGATCGGCTCGCCCAAGGGCGTGGCGCGGCTGCTGCAGCGCGCCGGCCGTTCGGGCCATGCGCCGGGGCGGCCGTCGCGCATCACGCTCGTGCCCACGCACAGCGTCGAGATGGTCGAAGGCTCGGCCGCGCGCGCGGCCATCGCGGCGGGGCATATCGAGGCGCGCCATTCGCCCGACCAGCCGCTCGACGTGCTGGTGCAGCACCTGGTGACGGTGGCGCTGGGCGGTGGCTTCATGCCCGATGACCTGTACGACGAGGTGCGAGGCACGGCCGCGTACCAAGGCCTCTCGCGCGAGAGCTGGCAGTGGTGCCTCGACTTCGTCTCGCAAGGTGGCCCCTCGCTCGCGGCCTACCCGGACTACCGGCGCGCCGTGCCCGATGCCGAGGGCGTGTGGCGCGTGCCCGACGCGCGGCTCGCGCGCCGGCATCGCACGAACATCGGCACCATCGTGAGCGATGCGAGCATGTCGGTGCAGTACCTCGGCGGCTCGAAGATCGGCAGCGTCGAAGAGAGTTTCGTCGCGCGCATGAAGCCCGGCGACTGCTTCCTGTTCGGCGGCCGGCTGCTCGAGCTCGTGCGCATCCACGACATGACCGCCTGGGTGCGGCGCGCGAGCGGCAAGCGGCCCGCGGTGCCGCGCTGGAACGGCGGGCGCATGCCGCTGTCGAACACGCTGGCCGATGCGGTGGTGCAGCAGCTGGCGCTGGCCGGCGAGGGGCGCTACGACTCGCCCGAGCTGCAGTGCGTGCGGCCGCTGCTCGAGATACAGCAGCAGTGGTCGGCGCTGCCGACGCCGCAGACGCTGCTGGCAGAAACGCTGGACACGCGCGAAGGCTCGCACCTGTTCCTCTATCCGTTCGCGGGCCGGCATGTGCACCTCGGGCTGGCAAGCCTGCTGGCCTGGCGTGTCGCGCAGCACGAGGCGCGCACCTTTTCCATCGCGGTCAACGACTACGGCTTCGAGCTGCTGAGCGCGACCGGGGTCGATTGGGCCGTGCTGCTGCCGCAGGTGCTGAGGCCGCCGGAAGGCGAAGCGCCCGCGGTGCTGCTGCACGAGGTGCTGGCTTCGCTCAACGCGGGCGAACTCGCGCAGCGGCGCTTCCGCGAGATCGCGCGCGTATCGGGGTTGATCTTTCAGGGCTACCCGGGCGAGAAGCGCAGCAGCAAGCAGCTGCAGGCCTCGTCCTCGCTGTTCTGGGAGGTGTTCCGCAAGTACGACCCCGGCAACAGGCTGCTGCAGCAGGCCGAGCAGGAGCTGCTCGCGCAGGAGCTCGAGATCGGCCGCCTGCGCGCCAGCCTCGCGCGCATGGCCACGCAGCAGCTCGTGCTGAAGCCGCTCGCGCGGCCGACGCCGTTTTCGTTTCCGCTGATGGTCGAGCTGTTCCGCGAGAAGCTGTCGAACGAGAACGTGGCGGACCGCATCGCCCGCATGGTCGAGCAGCTCGAGAAGGCCGCGGGCGGCGTGGTCACGGCCGGCGGCGTCGAGCGCGTGAAGGGCACGCTGTCCTTCGGCCAGGAGGGGCCGGGCAAGCCGCCTAAGCCCGTGGGGCAGCGGCGCGACCGGCGCAGGCCGTCACGCCCGTTGCCGCCGCTGTGAGCCGGTCAGCCCGCGCCGTGCGCCTTCACCCACCGCACGATGTCCGCCGCGCCCATTGCGCCGGCCTGCCGCGCCACCTCGCGGCCGCCGCGGAACAGCACCAGCGTCGGGATGCTTCGGATATTGAAGCGCGCACCCAGGGCAGGCACGGCCTCGGTGTCGACCTTGGCGAGCCGCACCCGTGGTTCCAGCTGGGCCGCGGCCTGTTCGTAGCCCGGCGCCATCTGGCGGCAGGGGCCGCACCAGGGCGCCCAGAAGTCGACCAGCACCGGGATCTCGTTGCGCGCGATGTGGCGGTCGAAGGTGGCTTCGTCCGGCAGCGCGGTGGAATGGCCGGCGAACAGCGGGCGGTGGCAGCTGCCGCAGTCGGGCGCGCTGTCCAGCTGCGCCGCGCGCACGCGGTTGGTCGTGTGGCAGTGCGGACAGACGATGTGCAGCGGGGGCGATTCGGTCATGTGCAGGAACTGGGGACGGCCAGGGCCGATTGCAAGGCGGCCGCGCGAACCTGCGTCTTTTGCGACACTTCCAGCCCGTGAGCCATTCCGATTCTTTCCCATCGCCGTTCCCGCTCCGCTGGGCGGGCGAGCTGCTGCAGCTCTTGCCCGAGCGGGCGCTGTGGTGGCCCGATGCGCGCGTGCTGTTCGTGGCCGACCTGCACCTGGGCAAGGCCGCGGCCTACCGCGCGCTCGGCCAGCCGGTGCCGGGCGGCACGACGCAGGAAAACCTTGCGCGGCTCGATGCGTTGATGGCCCGGCTGGCCCCGCACCGCATCGTATTCCTCGGCGACTTCCTGCATGCGGCGCAGGCGCGCACGGTGCTCGCCGCGGTGGAGGCCTGGAGGGCGCGCCATGCCGGCATCGCGATGACGCTGGTGCGCGGCAACCACGACGGCCGTGCGGGCGATCCGCCGGATGCGCTCGGCATCGACGTGGTCGACGAGCCCTTTCTGCTCGGGCCGTTCGCCTGCTGCCACCATCCGCAGACGCATGCCACGCACTTCGTGCTCGCGGGGCACCTGCACCCCGTTTGCAGGCTCCACGGCCCGGGGCGCGACAGCGTGCGGCTGCCGTGTTTCGTGAGCGATGCGCAGCAGGCGGTGCTGCCGGCTTTCGGCGAGTTCACGGGCGGGTGGCTGATGGAGCAGGCGCCGGGGCGGCGCTTTCATGCAGTGGGTGGCGACGCGGTGTGGGCGCTGCCCGAGCAGGAATGATTTGGGCTCCTTCCCCCAGCGGGGGAGGGAGAAAGAAAGAGAAAGTCAGAGCACCACCGGCTCGTCCGGCAGTTCGTTCACGTCGATTTCGTTCTCGCCCAGCGGAAAGTGCTGCACCAGCAGGGCCGAGATTTCTTCCAGCGCCTGCGTGAGCCCGTCCTCGAAGCGGCCCTCGCGGAAGGCCGCGCCCATGCGCTGCGCCATCGCGGCCCATTCGGCATCATCGACGCGCGCGTTGATGCCGCGGTCCGCCACGATCTCGATCGCGTGCTCGGCCAGCAGCAGGTAGATCAGCACGCCGTTGTTGTGCGCGGTGTCCCACACGCGCAGCTTGCCGAACAGCGTGACGGCGCGCTCGCGCGGCGGTGCATGGCGCCACAGGTACGACATCGGCAGGCCGGCCTCGACGCAGATGCGGATCTCGCCGCTGTGGCGCCGCTCGCTCGCGGCGACGCGGCCTGCGAGGCGCTCCAGCGCGGCTGCGGGCAGCGCGCGGCGAACCTCGGACTCGTCGATCCAGCGGTGGCGCCAGATGCGGCCGAGCTTCGAGAAGAAGGTTGCGTCGGTTGCCGTCATCGTGTTCACCAGTCCCCCGACGCACCGCCGCCGCCCATCCGCCCGGCACCTGCGACCAGCGAGACGATGAGCGCGACAAGCGCCGCGATCACCGCGATGGCGATGCTGGTGGTGATGAAGAACACGACCACGCCGACGCCGCCCCCCACGACCACCGTGCCCAGCTTCTTGCCGAGGATGGCGCGCGCGATCGGCGCGCCGATGAAGACGCCGACGAACAGGAAGATCGCGAGGTTCTCCCAGTCGAAGCCACCGCCGCCTCCGCCGCCGTGGCTGCCCGTGTCGCGCGAGGGCTCGGGCAGCGGCTCGCCGTCGACCAGCCCGATGAGCCGGTCCACCGCCGCGTTCAGCCCGCCCGCGAAGTCGTTGCCGCGAAAGCGCGGCTTCATCTCCTCGTCGATGATGCGCACGGCCGCAAGGTCGGGCACCGCGCCTTCGAGCGCCTTGGCGGTGGCGATGCGCATCTTGCGGTCGTCCTTGGCCACGACCACCAGCAGGCCGTCGCCGACGTCCTTGCGGCCGATCTTCCAGGCGTCGCCCACGCGCTGTGTGTAGCTGGCGATGTCCTCGGGCGCGGTGGTCGGCACCATCAGCACCACGATCTGCGAGCCCTTGCGCTGCTCGAAGGCCGCGAGCTTGGTGTCGAGGCCGTTGCGCTGCGCGGCATCGAGCGTGCCGGTCTGGTCAATCACGCGCGCGGTGAGTGCGGGCACCGGCAGCAGGCCTTGCGCGAATGCGCCGCCCATCGTCAGCAGCATGAGTGCCGCCAGGAGGCGCGCGCCCCATTCCAGAAACACCGCGGAACCGGCTTTGCCGGGCCGCCGGCGTTGCCCCCGGCGAGGGGGGAGGCGCAGTGACACGAAGTGCACGAAGACTGGGGGAGTTACTTTTTCGGCGTGCTGAAGTCGACCGTCGGCGGCGTGGAAATCTGCGCCTCGTTCTGCACCGAGAAGTTCGGCTTCGGCGCGTAGCTGAAGATCTTGGCCGTGATGTTGGTCGGGAAGCTGCGTGCGAGCACGTTGTACTCCTGCACGCTCTCGATGTAGCGGTTGCGCGCCACGGTGATGCGGTTCTCGGTGCCTTCGAGCGTCACGCGCAGGTCGCGGAAGGCCTGGTTGGCCTTGAGCTCGGGGTAGCGTTCCGCCACCACCATCAGCCGCGACAGCGCCGACGAGAGCTCGCCCTGCGCCTGCTGGAACTTGTTGAAGGCCTCGGGGTTGTTGAGCGTCTCGGGCGAGACCTGGATCGAGGTGGCCTTGGCGCGCGCCTCGATCACCTTGGTGAGCGTGTCCTGTTCGAAGCTGGCCTCGCCCTTCACGGTGGCCACGATGTTGGGCACGAGGTCGGCGCGCCGCTGGTACTGGTTGAGGACCTCGCTCCAGGCCGACTTGCTGGCCTCGTCGAGGGACTGGAACTGGTTGTAGCCGCAGCCGCTCAGGGACACGACAGCCGCAAGGATCAATAGCCAGCGCTTCATCATCATTTGCATTACCTCCGCAGAAGATGCGGAAGGTAGCATAGGTGGCTCGATGTCCCTCGATCCCCTCCACGCCCTGCAGGCCGCCAACCGTGCGGTATTGCCCGTTGCTTCCGACGCCTTCGGCACCCTGCTGGTCGCCGGTGCGACTGGCGCATTGGGGGCGGAACTGCTGCGCCGGCTCGCGGGCAGCCACCGCCATGCCCACACGCGCGTGCTGGCGCGCGAGCCGATCCGCGACGGGCTGCGCGGCGTCGAGACCTGCCTGAGCCCGGCCGAGCCGATCGCGCAATGGCCGCTCACCTCCGCCCACACGGCCATCGTCGCCTTCGACCCGCCGCGGCTGTACCACGACCGCGAACGCGCGCTGTGGGTGCCCGAGCCCTCGGACCTGCCCGCGCTGGCGCGCTGGCTGCGCGCCAGCGGCGTGCAGACGCTGGCCATCGTGCAGCCGCACGACCAGGGCCGGCTGCCCGAGGCGCTCAAGCGCGGACTCGCGAGCCTCGACGAGCAGGCGGTGGTGGCCTGCGGCTTCGAGCGCGTGATCCTCCTGCGCTCGGCGCGCAAGCCGGCGAACGCGAAGTTCGCCAATCCCCTCGAGCGGCTGGCCGCATGGATGCTGTCCGTCGTGCGCTTCATGGTGCCGAGCAGCGAGCAGCCGGTGCGCGCGTCGAAGGTGGCGGAGCTGGTCGACGTGGCGCTGCGCATCGCGCCGCCGGGCGTGCACGTGGCCGCGCCCGAGATGGTGTGGCAGGCCGCGCAGGGCGACATGCTGGCGGTGGCCGAGCGCTGGCTCAGTCCTGCCGCTTCAGCCGCGCCATTGGCGTAGCAGCTGGGCCGAATCGACCACCAGCCCGAGGTGCAGCGACACCATCGCCAGCGCCGCGCCTTCCAGATGCGGGTCGGTGCCGCGCACGAGGTCGCGCAGCACGATCACGCGGTAGTTGTGGTTGTTGGCGTCGAAGGCCGTGTTGAGCACGCAGCAGTCGGTGAAGCCGCCGTTGAGCACCACCGTCTCGATGCGCTGGTTGCGCAGCAGAAAGTCGAGGTCGGTCGGGTAGAACGCCGACAGCCGGCGCTTGCTGTCCACGCGCATGTCGCCGGGCTCGACGCGCGTGACCCACTCGGTCCACTTCGAGCCTTCGATGGCGTGCGCATCGGCGTTCGGAATCTCGCCCACGTGCAGCGGAAAGGTGCGCCGCCACGCTGACGGAATGCCGCGGATGTCGTCCACGCCATCGGGGCGCAGCACCGACTTGATGTGCACGATGCGCACGCCCAGCGCGCGCACCTCGTCATGAAAGCTGTCGATGGGCGCCACCACGTCGCGCGCCCGGGGCGCGGGGCAGGGGCAGTCGGGGCTGTCGTCGAGGTGGCCGCGGTGCATGTCGATGGAGACGACTGCCGTGGTCGCGGGGTTCAGGTAGTCGGCGAACTGCGCCGCGTCGAGTTCGCGCTCCTCGTTGTAGACCCAGGCCTTCATCGCCGTTCTTCTCTCACATAGGGTTGACCCAGCGCACCGGGCTCTTCATCGGCGCCGCGCCGCGAGAGAGCGACCCACACCATCACGCCGAGCGTCACCGCATACGGCGTCATCATCACGAAGTACTGCGGCAGTTGCACGCCGGCCGCGGCCAGCTGCGGAATCAGCGCTTCGATGCAGCCGAACAGCACGGCGCCCGCCAGCGCCTTCCACGGCGACCAGCGCGCGAAAATCACCAGGCCCACCGCGATCCAGCCGCGCCCACCCGTCATGCCCGCGATCCACAGCTTGGTGCTGACCACCGAGATGTACGCGCCCGCCAGCCCCACGAGGGCCGAGCCTGCGAGCACGGCAGCGAAGCGCCATGCCGTCACGCGAATGCCGGCCGCGTCCGCCGCCTGCGGGTTCTCGCCCACGGCGCGCAGCCGCAGGCCGGTGGTGGTGCGTGCGAAGAACCACGCCACCGCGCCGAAGATCGGCAGCGTGAGCCACACCATCGCGTTCTGCTCGAAGAGCTTGCCCACACCCGGCAGCATCGACAGCGGCCACAGGCCCATCGCGCCGATGCCTTCGGTCGCGTGGTTGGTCCAGTCGGCCATCGAGCCCACCAACGCCGTGAGCCCCTGGCAGAAGAACACCAGCGCGAGCCCGGCAATCACCTGGTTCACGCGCAACCAGATCACCATCACCGCGAACAGCACCGACACCATGCCGGCCGCCAGCATCGCGAGCACCAGCGACACCGCCGGCTGCCCGATGGCGATCTGCGCGCCGATGCCGGCCAGCGCGCCGACCAGCATCAGCCCTTCGGCGCCGAGCGAGAGCACGCCCGCGCGCTCGCTGATGATCAGGCCCAGTGCGGCCAGCGCATACGGCACGGCGAAGTCCGGCGTGCTCGCGAGCCAGTTGAGAACGATGCTGACGCTCATGCTGCGGCCTCCCCGCCCACCCGGCGCAGCCGGTGGCGAATGAAGAAGTCGCTCGACGCCACGCACACCACGATGACCGCCTGGATCAGCTGCACCATGGAGAACGGCACCTGGTAGAACACCTGCAGGCTGCGGCCGGTGACGAACAGCGCCGCCACCAGCAGCGCCACCACCGTGGCCGCAAGCGGGTTGTTGCGCGCGAGGAAGGCAATGAGGATGCCCGAGAAGCCATAGCCCTGGTAGAAGGCCTGCGTGAGCCGGCCCTCTTGCCCCGCGACCACCGCGAAGCCCGCGAGCCCGGCCATCGCGCCCGACAGCAGCACCGCGCCATAAATAGTGCGCCGCACCGGTACGCCGTTGGCATGCGCCACGCGCGGGTTGGCATCGACGAAGCGCAGATACAGCCCCACGCGGCTCACGCTCGCCAGCCACCACGCCAGCAGCGCGACCACGCCCGCGAGCAGGATCGAGCTGCCCACGCCGGCGCCCAGCTCGGGCAGCCGCTCGAAGGCGCGGAACTGCGGCGAGTAGGGGAAGTTGTCCTTCGGGTCCTTCCAGCTGCCATAGACCAGATGCAGCAGGAAGTTGGCCGCCATGTAGTTGAGCATCAGCGTCGAGATGATCTCGTTCACGCCGAGCTTCAGCTTGAGCCACGAAGGCCCCAGCACCCACAGCAGGCCGCAGCCGATGGCAGCCGCGAACATCAGCGGCAGGCGCAGGTTTTCGGGGCCGATCTGCCACATCGAGATGGTGGTCGCGCCGATGGCGCCCCAGATCATCTGGCCTTCGAGCCCCAGGTTCCAGAAGCGCGCGCGGAAGGCGACGCAGCCCGCGAGGCCGACGAGGATCATCGGCGCGGCCTGGAACAGCACGGCGCGGAAGTTCTGGCCGTCGAAGAAGGTCTGCATGACGAACTCGTTCGCGAGTTCGTCGGCTGGTACGCCCGCCGCCACGAGGATCGCGGCGGAGATGGCGAAGCCCACGAGCAGGGCGGCCGCGAGGATCAGCGCCTGCCAGCGCCAGGCCATGTGCTGGCGGATTTCGAGCGCGTAGCGGCGGCCGGCGAGCGGCGGGGTCTTGGGAGGATGTGCCATGTCGGCTGCCAACGCTGCTTCAGCCATGGTCCACCATCGCCTGTCCGATGGCTTGCCGGTCGGCGGGCTGCGCGAATTCGCCGGCGATGCGACCGCGCGCCATCACGCCCACGCGGTCGGCCAGCTGCAGCACCTCGTCGAGGTCCTCGCTGATGAGCAGCACCGCCGCGCCGCTGTCGCGCGCGGCGCGAAGCCGCGCATGCACCTCGGCGCTGGCGCGCACGTCGAGCCCGCGGCTCGGGCTGTGCGCGAGCACCAGCGTGGGCGACTTGCCGAACTCGCGCGCCAGCACGAGCTTCTGCGCATTGCCGCCCGACAGCAGCGCGGCCTTCTGCGCGACCGAGCGCACACCCTGCACGTCGAAGGCGCGCACGGCTTCCTGCGTGTCGCTCTGGATGCGGTTGCGGCGCAGGCGCCACACGGGGCCGTAGCGGCCGGTGTGCACGCGGCCGATGGCGTAGTTCTCGGCCACCGAGAGGCCGCCCGCGAGCGCGAGCCCGTAGCGGTCGGCCGGAATGGCGGCAATGCCGATGCCGCGGCGCGCGGATGCGGCCATGGTCTTCAGGTCGCCATGGCCTTCGAGCCGGATCTCGCCTTCGGTGGCTTCGCCCGGCAGGCCCATGATCGCGCCCGCCAGCTCGCCCTGTCCGTTGCCGCCGACACCGGCGAGGCCGTAGATTTCACCGGCGTGCAGTTCGAGATCCACGCCGTCGAGCACGCGCCGGCCTTCGGGCGAGGCCGGCGTGCGCAGTCCGCGCACGGACAAGCGCACCGGGCCACGCGATATGGTCGAGGCCTGGAAGCCTTGCATTGCAATCGACTCACCCACCGTGAGCTTCACCAGCTCGGCAACAGAGGCTTCGTTGGGCCGCAGCGTGGCCACCGTGCGCCCGCCGCGCATCACCGTCACGCGGTCGGCATACGTCTTCACGTCGGCCATCTTGTGCGTGACCAGCACCACGGCCGCCCCGGCGCGCGCCAGCCCTCGTACCGTTTGCAGCAGGCGCGAGGCCTCCTGGTCGGTCAGCACGGCCGTGGGCTCGTCGAGGATCAGGATGCGTGCGCCCGCGAGCAGCACCTTGAGGATCTCGACGCGCTGCTGTTCGGCAATCGAAAGCGCATCGATGCGCTTCGACGGATCGATGTCGAAGCCCAGCTCCGAGGCCTTGTTGCGGATGTCGCGCTCGATCTCGCGAAGCCGCTCGCCATGGCTTTGAAACTCGGCCGGCGGCGGTGCCGTGAGCAGGATGTTCTGCGCCACCGTGAAAGGCCGCACCAGCTTGAAATGCTGGTGAACCATGCCGATACGGTGCTTCGCAGCGTCGCGCGGACCGGCGAAGCGCACCGCGTTGTCGTCCACCAGCAGTTGCCCGGCCTCGGGCGCATAGAGCCCGGCCGCGATGTTCATCAGCGAAGACTTGCCCGCGCCGTTCTCGCCCAGCAGTGCATGCACCTCGCCCCAGCGCGCGGCAAAGTGAGCGTCGGTCAGTGCCGCGAAGCCGTCGAAGGACTTGCGGATGCCGGTGAGTTCGAGCGCATTGGGCATGAGGTTCCGGAGGCCTTGCTTGCTTACTTCTGCGTGACCACGCCCTTGACGAACCAGTCCATCTTCCACAGGTCCGCATCGGACAGCACCGCGCCCTTGGCCACGCGCTCCTTGCCGTCGCGGTCGGCGAGCGGGCCGGCGTAGACCTGCTTGCCCTTCATGATCGCGTCGCGCTCGGCGGTGATGAGCGTGGCCTTGTCCTTGGGCACCGCGGGGCCAAACCCCGCAATGTCGGTGCCGCCGTCCTTCATCTCGATGAAGGCTCCGTATGGCGAAGGCTTCCATCCACCCGCCATCACCTTCTTCAGTTCGGGTGTCAGGAAGCGGTCCCACACCCACACCGACGAGCACAGCGTGGCCTTGGGCGCGAACTGGCGCAGGTCGCGGTGGTGGCCGGTGCCGTACACGCCGCGTTCCTGCGCGACGATCTGCGGCGTGGGGCTGTCGACGTGCTGGCCGATCACGTCGGCGCCCTGGTCGATCAGCGCGGCGGCGGCGGCGCGCTCCTTCACCGGGTCGTTCCAGGCGCCGGTGTAGATCACGTTGACCGTGGCGTTCGGGTTCATCTTCTGCGCGCCGAGAGCGAAGGCGTTGATGGTCCAGTTCACCACGCCGAAGGGATTGGCCGCGACGAAGCCGAGCTTGCCGGTCTTCGACGCCGCGCCGGCCGCCATGCCGCAGAGATACTGGCTCTCGTAGGTGCGGCCGTAGAAGGATTCGAGGTTGCTGCCGTTGGTGGTGCCCGAGCCGTTGAGGAAGGCCACGTCGGGGTACTTGGCTGCCAGGTCCTTGAAGCTGTCGGAGTAGCCGAAGGCCGTGCCGATCACGATGTTGGCGCCGCGCTGGATGAACTTCTCGGCCGCGGGCTTGATGGCCGAGGCGTCTTCCGGCACGTTCTCGACGAACTGGATCTTCTGGCCGATTTCCTTCTCGACCTTCGCTCGGGCTTCGTCGAAGGCCTGCGTCCAGCCGCCGTCGTTCTTCGGGCCGAAGTAGAGCATCGCGATCTTCGGCTTGTCCTTCAGCGTGAAGCCATCGGCGGCCGCGGCGGGCAGCGTGGTGAAGAACGCGCCGCCGGCCGCGATGGTCATCGCGAGGCCCAGGCCGGGAGTGAGGGTGCGCAGCTGCTGCATGGAACTACCTTTGGTGAGGGGCTTTGAAGAAAGGGAGGGACGAGAAAATCGAAAACGGGCAGTGCGCGTCACATCATGAAGTTGATGCGGAACACATTGCCCTCGGGGTCCAGCAGCACCGACTGGTACCAGTTGTAGTAGGTGACGTACGGCGGCTTGACGAGCGTGGCACCCGCTTCGAGCGCAACGGGCACCATGCGGTCGACGTCGGCTTGGCTGTCGACGTCGATGTTCAGCAGGAACTTGATGCCGCGCGTGTCGGAGAACTCGGCGAGGTGCAGCAGTTCGTAGGCATCGAGCGCGTTGAAGCCCAGGCTCGACTTGCCGGTGTCCAGCCCGCGGAAGATCGGCGAGCGGATCGCCTCGATCTCGGCGAAGCCGAACACGCGCTGGTAGAAGCCGCTGAGTGCGACCACGTCCTTCGCGAAGACGTTGACGTAAGACAGGTGGGCCATGCGTTCAGGCCGTCACTTTGGTGCCGCCGAAGGTCGTCTGCTTGACGAACTTCGATGTGAGGTGGTCGCCCGAGGAGATGGGCGCGTACTTCGCCTCTTCGCCCGGCGCGAGGCAGCTCGGCAGGCACTCGACCATCGCGTCGTAGTTGGGCTGATGGAAGAACACCAGCGACTGCCGGCGATTGGTGCTCGCCACCTCGAACGGTGGATTGATCACGCGGTGCAGCGTGGACACCCATTGGTCGTTGGTCCACTGCATCATGAGGTCGGCGATGTTGACCACCAGGCCGCCTTCGACCTGCGGCACGTCGACCCACTGGCCGGCTTTGTTGAAAACCTGCAGGCCCTTGTCGTCGGGCAGCACGATGGTGAGGCTGCCGTAGTCGCTGTGCGCGCCCGCACGCAGCTGGCCGGGCAGCGGCTGTTCGCGCTGGGGCGGATAGCTCAGCACGCGGAACATGCTGATGTGCCTGTCGATCTTGTCGTCGAAGAAGGTCTCGGGCAGCGACAGGCCGAGCGCGAAGACGCGCATCAGCGAGCGCGAAAGATCGCTCATCGCCTCGAAGTAGCCTTCATAGGCTTCGCGGAAACCTTCGATGGGCGGCCAGCTGTTGGGCTCGAAGTGCGGTCCGGCGGCGGGACCGCGGTGGTAGTCGTCGTTCGGCACGTTCGACGGGCCGATGGAGAACGATTCCTTCAGGTCGCCCGGCGCCGCTTCTTCGAGGCTGTACGAAAGGCCTTCCTCGCCCACTGCGCTGTAGCCGCGCACCGCGTCTTCGCGCGGGCGATCGACCTTGCGCTTCTCGCCCAGCGGCATGTCGAAGAACCTGCGCGAGAGCGACGACACGCGCGAGATCAGCTCGGGCGAAATGCCGTGGTTGGTGATGACCAGGAAGCCGATGCTGCGGCAGGCCGCATCGACCTTCTTCGCGACCTCGGCCTTGCCTTCGGCAGTGCCGGCGAAGTAGGGCGCGAGATCGATGATGGGGACGGACAGCAGGGTCATGGCAGGTTCCTCATGCTTGGCATGCCTTTCGCCATGCAACGTCTGTGCCAGTTGGACCAAATGGACAAAACGCATCCGTCGCGTCAGCATGGTGCGCAACCTTGCGCCGCGAAGGCAACTTCGGCGCAAGGCGATGCACCGTGGCCTTACAGTGGTGCGCCGTCTGCCGATTCATGAACAAGAGCGAGGGAAGATGCCGAAGACCAAAGCGCTGGCCGCAAGCGCCAGCAAAGAGAGCCCGGTGCGCAAGCGCGCCAAGCCCGCGGTGCGCAGCGCGTCCGCGGTGAACCGCCGGCTGCGCCAGATCGAGGACAAGCGCAGTGCGATCCTTGGCGCGGCGCTGGGGTTGTTCTCGCGCTTCGGCCTGCACGGCACGTCGATCGACCAGGTGGCGGCGCGCGCCGATGTGTCGAAGAGCAACCTGCTCTATTACTTCGCGAACAAGGAAGAGCTTTACGTCAATGTGCTGCGCGACCTGCTGGCGCTGTGGCTCGAACCGCTGCGCGGCTTCAGCGCCGAGCAGGACCCGGGCGAGGCCATCGGCGGCTACATCCGCCGCAAGCTGGTGGTGTCGCGCGACCGGCCCGATGCGTCGCGGTTGTTCTGCCTTGAAATGATCCAGGGCGCGCCGCTGCTGCGCGATGAACTCGACCGTGAGCTGCGCACGCTGGTGGAGAAAAAATCGGAAGTGATTCGCGCATGGATCGAGGCCGGCAAGCTGGCGCCGGTCGACCCGCATCACCTGATTTTCGCGCTGTGGGCGGTGACGCAGCACTACGCGGACTTCGGCGTGCAGGTGCAGGCGCTGACGGGCCACACGCTGGACGATGCGGCGTTCTTCGAGCAGACCGTGGAGAGCGTTCAGCGCATCGTGCTGCAAGGCGTTGCGCCCCGCTGAATCTTGCTCCCTCTCCCCGAGGGGAAAGGGGGCAAGAGGGATCAGTGCTGCGGCGGCGCAGCGATCTCGTGATAGCTCCTGTCGAAGTAGATCAGCCCCTGCGCCGCGCCACCGATGGCAATCGCCACCGCTTCGCAGAACAGCACGTCATGCGTGCCCGCGCTCGTTGAATGCACCACGCGGCAGTCGAAGGACACGGCCGCGTCGTCGAGCATCGGCGAACCCGTGGTCTTGTGGCTCCAGTTGCCGGCGGCGAAGCGTTCGTCCATCGGCGTCTTGCCGCCGAACAGCGCGGAGAGCGACTGGTGCCCCGCGGCCAGCACGTTCACGCACAGCACGCCGTTGGCCTTGAACGCCGGATACACCGAGGCCGAGCGGTTCAGGCACACCAGCAGCGTCGGCGGTTCGTCGGTCACGCTGCACACGGCCGAGGCCGTGAAGCCGGC
This sequence comes from Variovorax sp. Varisp36, assembly GCF_047304235.1. Taxonomy (NCBI): domain Bacteria; kingdom Pseudomonadati; phylum Pseudomonadota; class Betaproteobacteria; order Burkholderiales; family Comamonadaceae; genus Variovorax; species Variovorax sp. Varisp36. The sequence continues at coordinate 107,702 of NZ_JBGLYU010000008.1, read as the reverse complement.
GCGGCCTGCGGGGCCGTCGGTGGTGATGATGTTCACCGCGGCGCCCAGGCGCGCCATTGCATTGCGGTAGTCGGCCTTCGGCAGGCCCGTAGGCAGGCCGGGTGGGTTCGATGCTGCAGGGTGGGAGGCCATGGCGTTCAGCATGTCGTGACTCTTTCAGGCCAGCACACAGGCCTCGTCGAAGGGCAGCCGCGGCAGGCGGCCGAACACCTTCGACGCATCGCCGTGGCCCAGGTTGATGAGGAAGTTGGTGGTCCAGTCGGTGCCCTCGAAGAAGGCGGCATCGACCTTCGCCTTGTCGAAGCCCGACATCGGCCCGGCGTCGAGGCCGACCGCGCGCGCAGCGAGCAGCAGGTAGCCCGCCTGCAGGCTGGCATTGCGGAAGGCGGTCTCGTGCGCGGCCTCGGGGCTGCCGGTGAACCAGCTGCGCGCGTCGGCATGCGGGAACAGCGTGGGCAGCTTGTCGTAGAACCTGCGGTCCCATGCGGCGATGACCGTGACGGGTGCGGCCATTGTCTTGTCGAGGTTGCCCTTGGAGAGCGCCGGTGCGAGGCGCTGTTTGCCTTCAGGCGTGCGCACGAACACGAAGCGGGCAGGCGAGCAGTTGGCAGAGGTCGGGCCGAGGCTTGCGAGCGCGTAGATCTGCTGCAGTTGTGCATCGGTGACCGGTTCGCCGGTCCAGCCGTTGTGGCTGCGCGCGCCGGTGAAAAGCAGCGACAGCGCGGCGTCGTCGAGAGTGGTGGAAAGCGTTTGGGTCATGCGGGAATGGCGGGTGCGCTGACCCGGGAAAGAAAGTCGAGCAGGCTGCGGTTGAAGGCTTCGGCCTCGGTCACGCTGTGAGCATGGCCGCCGTGCGGCATGAAGTCGAGCGTGACGTCGCGCAGGCCATCGGCCAGGCGCTGCGAGCAGGTCCAGGGCACGAGCGCGTCGTCCTTGGCTGCGGCGACCAATGCAGGGGCGGCGATGTCGGCGAGGCGCGCGTCGATGTCGAAGGCCCGCAGCGCGGCGACGCGCGCGCGCATGTTGGCTTCGCCGGGGAAATGCGCGAAGGCGTGGTCGACTTCGTCGGCGACGCGCTGCGCGTGTTCGGCGCACCAGGCAGCCGGGTACAGGAAGATCGGTTGTGCTTCCACGTATGCGCGCGGGCCGCAGGCGCCGAGCAGAGCGAGCCGCGCGTCGAAGCAGCGCGCCGAATGCGGATTGGGCCGGGACCATGCATTGATGAGCACGAGACTCGCGATGCGCGAGGGCGCATCCAGCGCGAGCTGCAGGCCCACCAGGCCGCCGAGCGCGTGGCCCGCGAAGTGGCATTGCGAAGTCTTCGTGGCATCGAGGATGTCGAGCACGTCCTGCGCCATGTGTTCGATGGCATACGCATCGGGCAGCGCAGCGGGGCTGCGGCCCGTACCGCGCTGGTCGTATGCGATGACGCGGTGCCCGGCGGCGACCAGTGCGCCGAGCTGCGGCTGCCAGAAGCCCGCCGAGCCACCGAGGCCGGACGACAGCAGCACGGTGGCCGCCGCATCGGCCGGCCCATGCACTTCGTAGTGCAGCGACGGCATGAGTGTCAGGCCTTCTTGCCGACGTGTGCGATCGAGGCGATCTCGATCAGCGCATCGGGCTTCACGAGGCCGCACTGGATGCAGTAGCGCGCGGGCTTGGTGCCGGGAAAGAACTCGGCATACACCGCGTTGATCTTCGCGTAGTCGGCCCAGTCCTTGAGCATGATCTGGTTGAAGGTCACGTCGTCCATGGTGCCGCCCGCGGCTTCGACCACGCCCTGGATGATGGTGAGTACATGCCTTGCCTGTGCGCTCGCGTCGCCGACGTGGACCACGTTGTTGTCCTTGTCGAAGGGCAGCGTGCCCGACACGTAGAGCACGCCGTCGGCGAGCGTGCCGGGAACATAGGGGGCGAGTGGCACGCCGGTGCCGGGCGGGATGATGGCTTGCTTGGGCATGAAGAGAGCTCCTTGAAAAGAATCAGACGGTGGCCGCTTCGGCCGGTGCGGGTTGGGTGATGGATGCGGGTGCGAATGTGCTGCAGAAGTGCTCTACCGTGGAGACCCATCCGAAGAAGGTCTCGACGTTGTAGACCGATGCCTTCTGGATCGCGGGCCCGCCGAGTTCGTGCGTGGCGTCCTCGAGCATCACGGCGAAGTATTCGAGGTGGAAGGCATCGCGCAGCGTCGATTCGACGCACACGTTGGTCGCGATGCCGGTGAACACCAGGTGGCGGATGCCGCGTGCACGCAGCGTGCTGTCGAGCGTGCTGTTGAAGAAGCCGCTGTAGCGCGTCTTGGGCACGACGATGTCGCCGGGCTGTGGCTTCATCTCTTCGATGAGGTCATAGTCCCAGCCGCCCTTGGCGAGGAACTTGCCCTGCAGCTCGGGCCTGGCGCGCATGGTCTTGAGCGCGTTCGACTTGTGCCAGTTCGGCGAGCCGGGGCCGCCGGCTTCGATGTACGCCGCGTCCCAGCCGTTCTGCAGGAACACAACGAGCATGCCGGCCGCGCGTGCCGCTGCGATGGTGCGCGCGATGTTCGCGATGGTGCCTTGCGCGCCCGAGATGTCGAAGCCTGCCGAGTCGACATACCCGCCGATGGAGGCGTAGGCGTTCTGCATGTCGACGACGATCAGCGCGGAATCGGTCGCGTGCAGCGCCAGTGGCTCGGGGCGCGCGGGCAGCACCTGCGGTGCGGGGGCGCCGGGCAGCCGCGGTGCGCCAACGGGGATGTTCGATGTGAGAGTCGTGTTGCGTGCGGGAGTGCTCACGTGATGCTCCTGCTCAGGCCGCGAGGCGCTCGGGCTCGGCCTGCGAAGGCACGGGGCTCTGCACATGCGCGCGGCTCTTCATGAGCGGCTGGATGCGCTCGCCGAAGGCTTCGACGCCCTGCACGAAATCGTCGAAGGTCAGCAGCACGCCTTCGGTGCCGGGCACCTCTGCCATTTCGTCGAGCAGGCGCGCGACGGTGGCGTAGGAGCCGACCAGCGTGCCCATGTTGATGTTGACGGCGGAGGTCGGGTCGGCCATCTGGCGCACGTTGGTGTCGGCGCCCGACTTGGTGTCGGCTGCGCCCTGCTGGCCCAGCCATGCAATCGCTTCATGGTCGGCGCCGGCCTTGTAGTGCTCCCACTTGGCGCGCGCGGCGTCGTCGGTCTCGTCGGCGATCACCATCATCAGCACGTAGGTGGTGACGCTGCGGCCGGTCTTCGCGGTGGCCTCGATGAGCTTCTCGGCCGCGGGCGCGAAGGCCTTGGGCGTGTTCACGCCCTTGCCGAAGCAGAAGTTGTAGTCGGCGTACTTGGCCGAGAACTCCATGCCCGCGTCGCTCTGGCCGGCGCAGATCACCTTCATGTCGGCCTGCGGCTGCGGGCTCAGGCGGCAGTCGTCCATCTTGAAATGGTCGCCCTTGAAGTCGGACTGGCCGGTGCCCCAGAGGTCGCGCAGCACCTGGATGTATTCGCTGAGGTACTGGTAGCGCGTGCCGAAGAACTGGTCGCCGGGCCACATGCCCATCTGCGAGTACTCGGGCCGCTGCCAGCCGGTGACGAGGTTGAGGCCGAAGCGGCCATTGGAAATGGAGTCGATGGTCGACGCCATGCGCGCCACGATGGCCGGTGGCATCACCAGCGAGGCGGCCGTGGCAAACAGCTTGATCTTGCTGGTGACGGCGGCGAGGCCGGCCATCAGCGTGAAGGATTCGAGGTTGTGGTCCCAGAACTCCGTCTTGCCGCCGAACCCGCGCAGCTTGATCATGGACAGCACGAAGTCGACACCGTAGCGCTCGGCCTTCAGGGTGATCTGCTTGTTGAGTTCGAAGCTGGGCTTGTACTGCGGCGCGTTTTCGGAAAGCAGCCAGCCGTTGTTGCCGATGGGAATGAAGATGCCGACGTTCATGGAAGCGCTCCTGTTGCGAGGTTGCGAAGCTCCTTGCATGCGCCGTGCCAGTTGAATAAGTTGTTTTGAATCAATGGGTTAGGGAAAAATTGCATCCACGTTTTGACCATTTGGTCCAAAGTGGAGCAGGTGTTCTGCCGGGATTGCGGCAGCACGGTGCAGCATGGACCAAAGCGGTGCAGTGCCGCCGTCACGCACGGCGCGGCAAAATCACGCCATGCCCAAGACCCCACTCCGCGCCGCCGCAGCCATCGGCGGCACTGCCGACGACGTCGAAGCGGCCTTCTACGAAGCGCTGCAGCGCGGCGACATCGACGCGCTGATGGCCTGCTGGGCCGACGAGGACGAGGTGTTCTGCGTGCATCCCGGGGGCCCGCGGCTGGTGGGGGCCGTGGCGATCCGCGCGGCCTTCGAGCAGATGTTCGGCAACGGCGCGATCCACGCCACGCCGGCGCGGGTGCGCAAGATCGAGTCGCTCGCCAGCGCCGTGCACAACGTGCTCGAACGCATCGAGGTGCTCACGGCCGAGGGCCCGCGCCATGCCTTCGTGCTGGCCACCAACGTCTATCACAAGACCGTCCAGGGCTGGCGCATGGTGGCGCACCATGCAAGCCCGGGCAGTGCGCGCGAACCGGACGAAGCGAACGATCCGCCCCAGGTCCTGCACTGATGTCTTCCTTCGTCGCCACCTCCGGTCCCGTTTCCGCGCCCCAGCCGCTGGACTACGCGGCGCCGCGCTGGCTGCCCGGCGGCAACCTGCAGACCATCTGGGCCGCGCTCTATGCGAAGCGCTTCGACGGGCCGGCCCCGGTCTACCGGCGCGAGCGCTGGCCCACGCCCGACAGCGACTTCATCGACGTCGACTTCGTCGATGCGCCAATGCCGGGCCCGAGGCCGTTGCTGGTGCTGTTCCACGGGCTCGAAGGCTCGTCGCGCAGCCACTACGCCGAAGCCTTTGCCGCATTCGCCGCATCTCGCGGCATGGCCTTCGCCGTGCCGCATTTCCGCGGCTGCAGCGGCGAGCTGAACCTGGCGCCGCGCGCCTATCACTCGGGCGACTTCGAGGAGATCGGCTGGATCCTCGCGCGCATGCGCGACCAGCATGCACGCAAGGGCGGCGGGCCGGTGCTGGCGGCGGGCGTGTCGCTCGGCGGCAATGCGCTGATGCGCTGGGCCTCGGAGGCGGGCGAGAGCGCCTCCGGCGTGGTGAGCGCCGTGGCATCGGTCAGCGCGCCGCTCGACCTCGCGGCGGGCGGCGAAGCCATCGGGCAGGGCTTCAACCGGCTGGTCTACACGCGCATGTTCCTCGCGACCATGAAGCCCAAGGCGCTGGCCAAGCTGGAGCAGTTCCCGGGGCTGTTCGACCGCGAGCGGCTGATGTCGTCGCGCAACCTCTACGACTTCGACAACGTCTTCACCGCCCCGCTGCACGGCTTTCGCGATACCGAGGACTACTGGACGCGCGGCTCGGCCAAGCCCCACCTGGCCTCGGTGCGCGTGCCCGCGCTGGTGGTGAACGCCCGCAACGACCCGTTCATTCCCGCGGCGAGCCTGCCGAAGCCCGGCGAGGTCGGCGCGCACGTCACGCTGTGGCAGCCCGCGCACGGCGGGCACGTCGGTTTTCCGATGGGCCAGCCGCCGGGGCATGTGCGCGGCATGCCGGAGCGGGTCGGCGGCTGGCTGGCAACGCACGTCTGAGGGCGAGCAAAATAGCGCGATGGACGACATCGTCAAACAAGCCCTCGCCAAATGGCCCAACGTGCCGCACTGTTACGGCTGGCTCGGCCTCGACGCGCGCGGCAACTGGTACATGCGCGACGACCGCACCCAGGCCATGGGCCCGTTCCGCGCGGCCAAGGGCTCGATGCTCAGGCACGACAAGCTGATCGACTTCATCCACCGCAACTACGAGCACGACGACGAGGGCCAGTGGTTCTTCCAGAACGGGCCGCAGCGCGTGTATGTGGAGCTGGAGGCTGCGCCGCTGGTGTGGCGCGTGGCCGAAAAGGAGGGCGGTGGGTTCACCGTCACGTCCCACACCGGCAAGGCGGTGGAGGTGTCGGGCTGCCTGCTCGATGGTGAAGGCCGGCTCTATCTGGTCTCGCCCCTCGGGCTTGGACTGGTGCACACGCAGGACGTGGGCATCGCCGCCGAGGCGGTCGAGCGAGGCCTGTGGACGCCGGAGGCGGTGCAGGCCAGCGAACTGCCCGACCGCTTCGGCCATGTGCTGAGCCCGGCGCAGCGCCATGCCGGCACGGCTTCCGCGCCGGCGAAGCCCTGAACTCCGCAGCCTGCCGATCCGCCAATGAAGAAAGCCGGCGCTGGGCCGGCTTCTTCGTGTGACTAGGGGAAACGCTTACTTGGCAGGAGCACTGGCCGCAGAGGCTGCGCCTTCAGCGGGGGCTGCGGCTGCCGGGCGGTCGGGCACCGGGAACTTGGCGCCGCCGGCATTGGCCATGTAGACCACGGCGCGGCCCACTTCGAGGTCTTCGAAGTCGCCGCCGCCTTGCGCGGGCATGGCGCCCTTGCCCTTCAGGGCATGTTCGAGGAGGGTGGCATAGCCCTGGCCGATGCGCGGGCCCCAGGCGGCCGCGTCCTGGAAGTGCGGTGCGCCGGGAATGCCGGGCGCGCCGTGGCAGGCGACGCACTGGGCCTTGAACACGGCCTCGCCTGCAGCGAGCGGGCGGTTGGCGTCGCGGATCTCGATGGTGCCGACCTTCCTGAGGCGTTCGGCCACTTCGCGGTCTCGCGCTTCCTTGGTCACGCCGTAGAGCGCCATGTTGTCGCCTTCCGCGGTGCCGGCGGGCTTGGTGCCCGAGACCACGTAGGAGACAAGACCCACGATGATCAGGATCGGGGCAATGAAGGAGAAAAATACCGCGAGCAGCAGTTGCTTCGGGTTCTTGATCGGCCCGGTGTGGGCTTCTTCTGTGGCCTGGTAATGCGGGTCTGCGCTCATTGGCGTCCTCAATAACGGGGGCTCGTCGGGGGGCTTTTCCTAACCAACCGGCGATTATAGAGAGGCCCCTTGCCCGAAGGGACAAGGGACCACCCTTATCGAGCGCCTCGGCGCATCAACCCTTGTCGCGTGCGGCCCAGCCGCCGCCCAGCGTCTTGTACAGCGTGACCTGGTTCTGCAACTGCAGCAGGCGTGTCGTCACGGCCGATTGCTGCGCAGTGAACAGCGAGCGCTGCGCGTCGAGCAGATCGAGCGCGCTGGCAATGCCGTTGCGGTAGCGCAAGTCGGAGAGCTTGAAGCGCACGGCTTCCGCGTCGGCCTGCGCACGCTGCGCGCGCACCTGCTCGCCCAGCGTGGCGCGGCCCGCGAGCGCGTCGGCCACTTCGCGGAACGCCGTCTGGATCGACTTCTCGTACTGCGCCACCGCGATCTCGCGCCCGGCCTTGGCCGAGTCGAGCGTGGCGATGTTGCGGCCGGCATTGAAGATCGGCAGTGTCACCGACGGCGCGAACGACCAGGCCTTGGAGCCGCGGTCGAACAGGCCCGAGAACTCGCTGCTCGCGGTGCCGATGGAACTCGTCAGCGACACGCGCGGGAAGAAGTTCGCGCGCGCGGCGCCGATGTTGGCGTTGGCCGCGATCAGCTGCTGCTCGGCCGAACGGATGTCGGGCCGCTCGGCCAGCAGGTCCGAAGGCAGGCCGGCCGGCACGTCGGGCATCGGCTGGATGCCGTCGAGGCCCTTGACCCCGCCCGCCGTGGCTTCGGCCGGCACCGGCGCGCCCAGCAGCAGGGCGAGGGCGTTCTCGTCCTGCAGGCGCGCACGCTGCTGCTGCGCATAGGAAGCGCGCGCCGTTTCCAGCAGCGAGTTCGCGGCCTGGAAGTCGAGCTCCGACGACACGCCGTTGTCGAAGCGCATCTTCGTGAGGCGCACCGACTCCTCGCGCGTGACCATCGTCTGGCGCGTGATCTCCAGCAACTCGTCGTCGGCCAACAGCGTGAGCCAGCCGTTGGCGACCGACGCGATCAGGCTGATCTGCACCGCCTTGCGCGTCTCGTCCGTGGCGAGGTACTGCGCCAGCGCCTGGTCCTTCAGCGCGCGGATGCGGCCGAAGAAGTCGATTTCCCAGGACGTGAAGCCGACGCTGACGCTGTACTGCGAGGCCACGCTGCCGGCGCTGCTGTTGTAGACCTGAGCCGGGTTGGGGCTCGAGCGCGAGCCGCTGCCCGTCAGGCCGAGTGCCGGGAACAGATTCGAGCGCTCGATCTGGAACTGCGCGCGCGCCTGCTCGATGTTGAGCACCGACACCCGCAGGTCGCGGTTGTTCGTGAGCGCCGTCTGGATCAGGCCCGCGAGCCGCGGGTCGGTGAAGAAGTCCTGCCAGGGCAGGTTGGCCGCGGCCTGGCCGGGCGGTTGCGCCGGATCGCCCGGGAAGGTGGTCGGCACCGGCGCCGCGGGACGCTCGTAGGTCGGAATCAGCGAGCAGCCGGCCAGCAGCATTGCCGCGGCCAGGGCTGTGGGAATCAATTTTTTAGTCATGTGCTTTCTCTTCCGTGATGCCGGCGGCTTCCGCATGCCGCTTGTCGACCTCGTGCTGGCGCGCACTGCCCTTGAACAGCGTGCGCACCACGACGAAGAACACCGGAACGAAGATCACGGCGAGTGCCGTACCCGTCACCATGCCGCCGAGCACACCCGTGCCGATGGCGCGCTGGCTGGCCGAACCGGCGCCCGAGGCGATCACCAGCGGTACCACGCCCAGGCCGAAGGCCAGCGAGGTCATGATGATCGGGCGGAAACGCAGATGGGCTGCGGCCAGCGCCGCTTCGATGACGCCCTTGCCCTGCGCTTGCAGATCCTTGGCGAACTCGATGATCAGAATCGCGTTCTTCGCCGAGAGGCCGATGATGGTGATCAGCCCCACCTGGAAGTACACGTCGTTCGAATAGGCGCGCAGCATCGTGGCCAGCAGCACGCCCAGCACGCCGAGCGGCACCACCAGAATCACCGACAGCGGGATCGTCCAGCTTTCGTACAGCGCGGCCAGGCACAGGAACACCGCCAGGATCGCGAAGCCGTACAGGATGATGGCCTGCGAACCCGCGAGCTTTTCTTCACGCGACTGGCCGGTCCATTCGAAGCCGAAGCCTTGCGGCAGCTGCTTGGCCAGCTTTTCCATCTCGGCCATGGCGGCGCCCGTGCTGAAGCCCGCGGCGGCGGAGCCGCTGATGCGGATCGCGGGATAGCCGTTGTAGCGCACCGTCTGCGTGGCGCCCGTGACCCACTTGGTGGTCGCGAAGGCCGACAGCGGCACCGGCTGGCCCTGCGTGTTGCTGGCGTTCAGCTTGAGCAGGTCGTCGGGCTGCATGCGTGCGGGCGCATCGGCCTGCACCACCACGCGCTGCAGGCGGCCGCGGTTCGGGAAGTCGTTGATGTAGCTCGAACCCAGGCCCGTCGACAGCGTTGCGTTGATCGCATCGAAGGTCACGCCCAGGGCGCTGGCTTTGTCGCGGTCGATGTCGATCTGCAGTTGCGGCGCGTCTTCCAGGCCGTCGGGGCGAACCTGCGTCAGGATCTTGCTCTGCGAAGCCATGCCCAGCAGCTGGTTGCGTGCGTTGATCAGCGCCTCGTGGCCTGCGCCCGAGCGGTCCTGCAGCCGGAAGCTGAAACCGCTCGCGTTGCCCAGTTCGGGAATGGGCGGCGGGCTCAACGGGTAGATGAAGGCGTCGCGGATGCCCGAGAGTGCCCCGAAGGCACGTCCGGCCAGCGCGCTGGCCGAGTGGGCCGGATCTTTGCGTTCTTCCCAGTCCTTGAGCGTCACGAAGGCGAGGCCCGCGTTCTGGCCCTGGCCCGAGAAGCTGAAGCCCATCACGCCCACCATGCTCTGCACTTCGGGCTGCTTCAGGATGAAGCCTTCGACCTGCTGCATGACCGACAGCGCGCGCTCCTGCGTCGCACCCGGCGGCAGCTGCACGTTGACGATGATGTTGCCCTGGTCTTCTTCCGGCAGGAAGGAGCTCGGCAGGCGTGTGTAGGTGAACACCACCGCGCCGATGATCGCGACGTAGATGATCAGGTAGCGCGCGGCGCGGCGCAGGATGCGCGCGACGATGCCTTCGTAGCCCTTGGCCGTGCGCGTGAAACCGCGGTTGAACCAGCCGAAGAAGCCGGTCTTCTCATGGTGGTGGCCGGCTTCCACTGGCTTGAGCAGCGTGGCGCACAGCGCCGGCGTGAGCGACAGCGCCATGAAGGCCGAGAAGCCAATCGACGTCACCATCACCGCCGAGAACTGGCGGTAGATGTTGCCCGTCGAACCCGCGAAGAATGCGAGCGGCACGAACACCGAGATCAGCACCACCGTCACGCCGATGATGGCGCCGGAGATCTGCCTCATGGCCTTGCGCGCGGCTTCGAGCGGCGAGAGCCCCTCCTCGCTCATGATGCGCTCGACGTTCTCCACCACCACGATCGCATCGTCCACCACGATGCCGATCACCAGCACCATGCCGAACATGGTCAGCACGTTGATCGAGAAGCCGAGTGCGAGCAGCGAGGCGAACGTGCCCAGCAGCGAGATGGGCACCACGATGGTCGGGATGAGCGTGTAGCGCCAGTTCTGCAGGAACAGGAACATCACGATGAACACCAGCGCCACGGCTTCCAGCAGCGTCTTGACCACTTCGGTGATCGAGATCTGCACGAAGCGCGAGCTGTCGTATGGAATGTTCCACTTCACGCCCGGCGGAAAGAAGCGCTCGAGCTCGGTCATCTTGGCGCGGATCGCCTTGGCCGACTGCAGCGCGTTGCCGTTCGGCGTGGGCTGCACGCCGATGCCGACCGCGGGCACGCCGTTCAGGCGCGCCGAGGTCGCATACGACTGGCCGCCGAGTTCGACGCGTGCCACGTCCTTCAGCCGCACGGTCGAGCCGTCGGTGTTGGCGCGCAGCACGATGTTCTTGAACTGCTCCACGTTGGCGAGCTGGCCGTTCACCACCACGGTGGCCGCGATGGCCTGGCCGGGAATGTTGGGCAGGTCGCCGATCGTGCCGGAGGACACCTGGGCGTTCTGCGCCTTGATCGCGTTGTTCACGTCGGTGGCCGACAGGTTGAAGCCTTGCAGCTTGGCCGGATCGATCCACACGCGCATCGCGTTCTCGGTGCCGAACAGCTGGGCCTGGCCCACGCCCACCACGCGCTGCAGCTCGGGCACGATGTTGCGCGAGGCGTAGTCGCCGAGCGCGACGGGGTCGAAGTTCGGGTTGTCTGAAGACAGCATCGCGAACAGCAGGAAGTTGTTGCGCGACTTGTCCACGCGCACACCCTGCTGCGTCACGGCGGCCGGCAGGCGCGGCGTGGCGCGCGAGAGCCGGTTCTGCACATCCACCTGCGCGAGGTCGGGGTTGGTGCCGGCTTCGAAGCTGATCGTGATGGAGCCGGTGCCGTCGGCCTGGGCCACCGATTCCATGTAGATCAGGCCCGGCGAGCCGTTCATCTCGCGCTCGATGACGGACAGCACGCTGTCCTCCAGCGTCTGCGCCGAGGCGCCGGGATAGGCGGTGTTGATGACGATGGCGGGCGGCGCCACCGGCGGGTACTGCGAGATCGGCAGCTGGGTGATTGCCACGCTGCCCATCACCAGGATGAACAGCGCGATCACCCACGCGAAGATCGGGCGGTCGATGAAAAATTTGGCCATTTGCGGGCGCTTTCCTGATTACTTCTTGTCGGTCTTCTCGGCCGCGGCAGCCGCCGCCGGTGCGGCCCCCGCAGCGGCGGGCGCGGCTGCGGCATTCGGGTTGGGTTTGGTCCACGGCACTGCCTTCACCGGCGTGCCGGGCGGCATCATCTGCAGCTTCTGGAAGCCGTCGACCATCACCTGCTCGCCGGCCTTCAGGCCATCGAGCACCACCCACTGGTTGTCCTTGGCGGCGCTGATCTTCACGGTGCGCTTGCTGATCTTGCCGTCCTTGTCGACCACCGACACCGTGTCACCCTGCTGGGTGCGCGTGACGGCCTGCTGCGGCAGCGTGATCGCGTTGGTGGCCTGCGCCTGTTCGAGCTTCACCCGCACATACAGGCCGGGCAGCAGTTCGCCCTTGGGATTGGGCACTTCGGCGCGCAGCGTGACCTGGCCGGTGGTGGAGTCGACCGTGAGGTCGGAGAACAGCAGCTTGCCTTCCAGCGGGTAGTCGCTGCCGTCTTCCAGCACCACGCGGATGCTCGCGGCTTCCTCGCCGCTCGCGCGCTTGTACTGGCCGGCGGCCACCGCGCGGCGCAGCTTCATCGCGTCGGAGGCCGACTGCGTGAAGTTCACGTACAGCGGGTTGATCTGCTGCACCACCGCGAGCTCGGTGGCGTCGCCCTGGCCCACCAGCGCACCTTCGGTGACGAGGGCGCGGCCGATGCGGCCGGCGATGGGCGAGGTCACGTCGGCATAGCCGAGGTTGATCTTGGCCGTCTGCACCGCGGCGCGCCCGGCGGCCACGTCGGCTTCGGCCGTTTTCTGCGAGGCCACGGCCGTCGCGTATTCCTGCTTGCTCACCGCATTGGCCTCGACCAGCGGCTTGTAGCGGTCCGCCAGGGCCTTGGCTTGCACCGCGTTGGCTTCGGCGCGCGCCAGCGTGGCCTGGGCGTTCTGCGAAGCGGCCACCAGCGGCGCCGGGTCGATGCGGAACAGCAGCTGGCCGGCCTTCACGTCGCTGCCTTCGCGGAATTCGCGCTTCAGCAGGATGCCCGAGGCCCGGGCGCGGACCTGGGCGATGCGGGAGGCCTCAAGGCGGCCGGGCAGTTCGGTAACCAGTCCGACGTCGGTCGGCGCGGCCACGACCACACCCACCTCGGGTGCGGGGGGATGCCCGCCGCCGCCAGCGCCCGGGCCAGCGGGGGCATCGCTCTTGCCGCAGCCGGCGAGGACCAGCAGGACGACGGCTGCCACGGTCGCGAGACGCGGCGAAAAGGACGAATGACGCGAAACATGCAGGAGAGGCATGCGATTCCTTTGAAGCGAAAACAGGAGATGGCGCATTCGCGGGCGAACCGCAAACCTGTACAGCCAGGCGGGCCATCGGGAAAGCCGGCTAGTTTACATACATTCATGGATGTATAGTGACAGCCGAGCAATGGCCCCACGATACAGAGAGGGCGTTGCCTTTACAAATCTGGAGATTTAGTGGCACGTCGTACGAAGGAAGAAGCACTGGCCACGCGGCATCGATTGCTCGATGCTGCGGAGCTGCTGTTTCAGGCGCAAGGCGTTTCGCAGACCACGCTGCAGCAGATCGCGCAGCAGGCCGGCGCGACGCGCGGCGCCATCTATTGGCATTTCAAGGACAAGGCCGACCTCTTCAACGCGATGATGGAACGCGTCATCCTGCCGCTGGAGGCCTTGCAGAAGGCGGCTATCTCTCCCTTCATCGACGACCCCCTGGCCGAGATCGAGGACGGCATGGTTCACGCGCTGACCCTCATGACCACCGACCCCCAGGTGCGCCGCGTGTTCGACGTGGCGACCCACAAGGTCGAATACACCCACGACATGGCGTCGGTGCAGCAGCGCCACCTCGACGCCCGCAATGCCTGCGTGAGCGATTTCGAAAAGGCCCTGCGCCTGGCCGCGCGCCGCAACCACGTCAAGCTGCCGGTGCCGGGCCACGCGGCGGCGCAAGGGCTGCATGCGCTGATCAGCGGGCTCATCCAGAACTGGCTGCTCGACCCCGAGGCCTTCGACCTCGTGCTGACCGGCAGGCGCACGTTCCGGGTCTACCTGGCGGGGCTCGGGTTCGCCCGGCCGCTGCCGGGAACCCCCGCCGTGAACGAAGCCGAAACAGTCGGCGCCTGATAGGCGATAATGTGTGGCTCCGGTGCATGCCGGACCCCAATTCCTCGCTGTATTTCAACGGATAGAATTCGGCCCTCCGAAGGCTGAGATCCAGGTTCGATTCCTGGCGGCGGGACCAAACACTGAGATCACAGCGTCTCACAAAGCCTCAAACCCGCACGTCTTCCCCAGCGTAGCGGGTTTTTCTTTGCCTCATGTCGGATCACGGCGTGGCATGACAACGACTCGCGTCGCGCGCCTTCCTCGTGCAAGGTGACCTGCGGGTCCTTCATGGCAATCACCTTGCCATTGCACATCTGTCCATCGCGCCAGTCGAGGAAGCGCGCCGTCTGGCCGAGGTTCGTATTTGTGCGCACGGCGATGATCCGTCGCGGGTCGCCCAGCATGCGTTCGATGATGGCGCCCGGTCGGAACAGCTCCAGGCTCTGCTTGCGCGATTGAGCGCATCGATCAGCTTCGGATCGGTGCCTTGCGGGTTCACATCGAGCGCCACGACCGCCGCCACACTTCTAAGGGTTTGCGTTGACAAGATGAAGGTCAAACCCTGTTCCGGAGCACAGCAAGAATTACGTAAGATTCGCGCCCACGCCTCAACCAAGGTCCCCATGCTCGACGTCGACTTGCCAGCGCCCGCTGCGGCCGTTCGCAGCCTTCTTGCCAGCCGCGGGATCGTTCCTGCGCTGGCCTTGCTCAACGATAGGACGTCCTTTCGGTTCACGGCGATCTACAAATTGAACGGCGACGTGATGCGCGCGGCGCATGCCTTCGACCGCGACTCTGAATACCGCACCTGGCTGAAGGTGGTACCTCTGAGCAAGAGCTTCTGCCAGTACGCGCTCGAGCACGGCGAGTTCATGACCAGCCATGCCTCCAAGGATCAGCGCCTGACGAACCGCCCTTATGCCGGCATGGTCGAGTCGTACTACGGCCGGCTGCTGACGCGACGATGCGGCACGCCCTATGGCACCTTCATCCATTTCGACTTGGAGCCGCGCAGCATTCCCACAGAGGAAATCCGCTTCCTGCGCGAGGTGATCCCTCAGTTCATTGACTACTTGGAATGAACAGGCGGCAATAGGGGCCCACCAAACGAACGACTGGTGTTGAGGCCGAATCCGGCTGTCGATTCGCAGGAGGAGCGGCGGCAGTCCTACGGGCTCCTGCTGGTGTCATGGATTACGGAGATGGTGCTGGGCGCGCGGGCCGCCACGGGGGCGTGCAGCTGGTGCCCAGGAGCCCCGCCAGGGCCGGCATGACATCGCCGGCCTAGCGATCCAGGCTTTCGCCGCTGCGAACGCCTGTCGATCACCCCATTGCGTGGCTTCTGCGCCGCGGTCTTCGGGCCTTTCTTGCGCTAGATGCCGCGGCGCTGCCGGTTTCAGTATCTGCTCTTGCGCGGCACTGCAGCTGGCGCAGAGCGCTGAGTCGCCGGGCTTCTTCGGCCTTGCGCAGGCTGCGGGCGGTGCGGGCGGCCGAATACGCGACGAAGAGCGTGTTGATGGCCTGGGCCCATTGTTTGGCGGCCGTGCCCGGATCCATGCCGGCTTGAGGGCTCGTCTTGCTGCCTGATGCGGCATCGTGTTGCCATTGCTGCCGCCAGAGAACGCCGGGAGAGGGAAAGGCTGGTGTGGCGACACCCGCCACGCGAAGGATGGCTTCTTTTTGATCGGTGGTGAGCATGTCAGTCTCCTGCGAATTCGTTACGGCCCTTGTAGTTCCGTCCGGCACTCGACACCGTCGGCGATTTCCCGATTTGCATGCCGGATGGCATTGTCCTGCGCATAGCGAAACACGCTCGGCCTCAGGCGTTCAGTTCCGAGAAGGCCAGATCCTGCGCCAACGGCCGCGCTCGGGGTGAACGAGTACGGCGTCCCTTCCAACTTTTTGCCGTTGATCATCGCGTCCGTCCTTGCGCGTGGGTAGCTTCACGTTCGGTTGATGAGCAGGGCTGCAAGCAGCAGGGGAAAATACAAAGACACCACGATCGCACTGATGACAGCGAACTCCGTGAACCCCATGCCCGCGTTTTCACGCAGCAGGTTCATGAAGAACTTTCCCGGCGCCAGGTTGCGCAGCTCCATGTGCTTTCTCCAGTGAGGTGGTCAACTGGCGCCGCTTGTTACCTTTGGGACAAGGCGTATCGCCGTGAAGTCACTGTAGAAATTGCGCCGCATGCGCACATGAGCGGTGCGCACCTTCTCGGGGGAGACAATTGCCCTGCCCCCTCCCTGCTACCGCCCATGACAAAGCGCCTCCTACGAAAGCAGTATTGCGCGCGGCGAAACCTTGGGATTCACTGGCGCATCAAAAACGCCGAGGGGAAGATGGATGGGCAAAGCCACTTATCACATGGCGACGGTGACCTTGAAGCTGCCATTCGAGATCACCCACGATGCAGAACTAGCAGCTCTCCGAACTGCCGGCATTCCGGTCGACGATCAGGGCGTTGCGGCGTCAGGTTTTCTGCACATGAGGACAACCAGCGACTACCGTTCCCACATCTTTCGATGGTTCGCCAGCAGGGGTCCGGCGGACGGCTTGGGTCGCGTCGGCGCGCCGAATACGACGAATCCCAGGCGGAGAGGTCACGCCAACGCTGAGACCATCGGCGAGCTCAAGAATATGGGCGTACTCAGCGAGATCTTCGAAGCACGCCCGGCGTGATGGTGGCTGAAGACGTATTTCCTGTGCCGACTCAAAACGGGGCGTCGCCAGCCTCATCTGCGAGCGGCATGCAGACGCCTACGAAGGCGAGTACTGGAAACCGACCTGCGTGAATTGCGGTGTGAAGATGGCGGAGAGAAAGCCCAAGGAGGGCGGTACACCGTTCTGGGGCTGTGTGAACTACGGCAAGACGCGCTGCCGCTTCAAGCTCTACATGGCATCTGAGCGGTAGCTTGTCCGCGTCGTTCAGGCCGCCCCGTTCCTGGCGGTGTCGTGCTTGTACTCGCTGCGGTGCCTCATGAACCGGTGATAGGACATCCGCAGGTGCAGTTGCATCACCTGCCTTGCCAGCTCGCCATCCGCTGCCTGCACGGCCAGTGTCAGGTCGCGATGGTGATGAAGGCTCTGCTCCAGTTCCTGCGGGGTGTAGATGTAGAACGAGCGCTTGATGATGGGCATGTCGATCATCGTTTCGAGCATCGCGCGCAGCCGGGGGGAGCCCGACGCATCGAGCAAGGCGTGGTGAAAGTCGCGATTGGCTGACTGCACCTTGGCGATTCCCTCCTCGCCTTCCGCGATGCCTTCGGCCATTGCCTGGTTGCTCGCCTTCAGTTGCTGGACGAGCGCCTCTCCGCCGCGCGTGGCCGCCAGGAATGACGCGTAGGGCTCCAGCAGCATTCGAAGCTGGAAGGTCTCTTCCACGTCCCACTCGCTCCATTCCGCCACGCGGATACCCTGGCCCGCAGCGTCGGTCGCCAGGCCGTCTTCCACGAGCCGGCGCAGCGCGGTGCGAACGGGGGTTCGGCTCAGCCCCAGGTCGCGGGCCAGCGGCTCCTCCTTGAGCTGCACTCCCGGGGCGTAGTGCCCCCCCACCAGTCGTTGTCTCAGGATCTCGTAGGCCTTGTCTCTGCCGTGCTGCATGGGGGCATGAACTCGCTGCATATGGACCCGGGATTGTAGGTTGCCGCTACTTTGCCTTGGCGCTCCGCGAACAAATCGAGTACAGCCATCGTTCTTGATTTGTACTCTGGCGGTTGAGTGGGTCGACATCTACAGAGGAAGCCTAGGTAATTTCCCTGCATCCCATTGAATTATTTGTACTCACTTTGTATTCTCTGGGCATCGAAAAGGGTCTGCGCATGAACATTGCAATCATCGGGTTGGGCGAAGTCGGCCGCTGCTACGCGGCTCCCTTGTATGAAGCGGGCCATACCCTTGGCCTGTGCGAAGCGCACCCGTCGGCGGCCGCCACGGCGCTGGCAGCGTCGATGGAATTGCCGATCCACGAGCGGGCCGGTAGTTGGTTGTCCAAGGCGGACCTGGTGCTTTCCTGTGTGACGGGGACCACCTCCCTGCCGGTGCTCGCGCAGGTGCTGCCGCATCTCTCGAAGAACGCATTGCTGGCCGACTTCACGACGGCCAGCCCCGAGGTCAAGCGCGAGGGGGCGGCCCGTGCGGCAGAGGCCGGTATCCGCTATGTCGACACCGCCATCATGGGTGCGATCTCGCTCAACCTGGTGCGCACGCCCTTGCTGGCTTCCGGCAGCGGGGCCGAGCAGCTGAAAGAAGTTCTCGAGAGCGCCGGTGCGCGTGTCCAGGTCATTGCGGGCGGCAAGGCCGGGGATGCCATCTCGTTGAAGATCCTGCGCAGCGTCTTCACAAAAGGCATGGAAGCGCTTTGCGTGGAGCTGCTGATGAGCGCCGAGAAGCAGGGCGTGCGCAGCGAGCTCTATGAGCAGCTCAGCGACATCGACCAGACGCCGCTGCGCTCGTTCATCGACATGCTGGTGCGCACGCATGTCATTCACGCCAGGCGCCGGGCGCACGAAGTGCATGACGTCCAGGCCGAGCTGGCGGCGCAGGGCCTTCCTTCGGTGGTCATGCGGGGTGTCGAGCAGCGCTTCAACGATACGGTGGACGCGCTGTCCAGGCGACCGCTCGGCATTGCGGAACCGACCGTCGATCAAGCCTTGAACTGGCTTCTGGCCAGCGCAGGCGGGCATTAGTCGCTTCCTTCTTTCCGTTTCTTCTCTTCTCTCTTCGTTTCGTTGGCGGCCTGGCAGTCGCCTGGCCTTTCTTCGTCTTTTTTTCTACTGGATTCACCCATGACCACTCCTGAGCAGATCAAGCAATTGCGCGACCTCGGCGCAGCCACCGTCTACGAGGCGCAAGGCGCCAAGGGCGCGCTGGACAGCGGCATGAAGCCGATCGACCCGACGGTGCGCCTGGCCGGCCCTGCATTCACGGTCGATGCACGCCCTGCGGACAACCTGATCCTTCACTACGCAGTGCAAAAGGCCAAGCCTGGAGACGTGCTGGTGGTGGACGCGAAGGGCTTCATGGAGGCGGGCCCCTGGGGCGACGTGCTGACGATCCAGGCGATGAAGCTTGGCATTGCAGGGCTTGTCATCAATGGCTGCGTGCGCGATGCGAACCTCATCATCGAGCTTGGCTTTCCGGTGTTCTGCCGCGGCCTTTCGATCAAGGGCACGGGCAAGAACCAGCCCGGAAAGGTCGGTGTGCCGATCGCGATCGGCGACACGCTGATCCAGCCCGGCGACATCGTTGTCGGCGACCGCGACGGCCTGGTGGTCGTCGCCCAGGGCGAAGTCGAAACGGCCATCTCCAGCAGCCTGGCCCGCGAGGAAAAGGAAGCAAAGCAGCGCAAGGCCATTGACGAAGGCGCCACCACGGCCGAGCTGCTGAACCTGACGGACACGCTGAAGCGCTTCGGCCTGGTCTGACATCCACAAAAATCACGGAGACATCAGCATGCGCAAGCTCATCCATTCCCTGGCGTTGCTCGGCGCCGCCGTCCTCGCACCGGCCGCGGCGCATTCCGCCGATGCCTATCCGTCCAAGCCGATCCGGATGGTGGTCGCGTTCGCCGCCGGCGGCTCCGCGGACATCAATGCCCGCATCGTGGGGCAGCAGCTGGGTAAGGAGCTCGGCGGCACGATCGTCGTGGACAACAAGGGCGGTGCCGGCGGCAACCTGGGCGCGGTCGAGGCCAAGCGCTCCGCACCGGACGGCTACACGATGTTCTATGCAACCTCTGCCGTCGTGCTTGCGCCCTCGCTGTATGCGAAGCCGGGCTTCGACCCTTACGCGGACTACACGCCGGTCTCGTTGACGGCAACCATTCCGCTCCTGCTGGTCGTGAACCCGGCAGTGCCAGCCAAGACGGTGAATGAGCTCGTTGCGTTGGCCAAGAGCAAGCCCAATGAGTTGAACTATGGCTCCTCGGGTGCTGGCGCATTGCTGCATCTGGGAGGCGCATTGTTCGCCAAGGAGGCGGGCATCCAGGCAACGCACGTGGCCTACAAGGGCAGTGCCCCCGCGGTTGCCGACCTCCTTGCCGGAACCACGCAGTTCATGTTCCTGCCGATCAACGAGGCCATGCCTCATGTGAAAGGCGGCGCGTTGCGCGCGCTAGCGATCACGAGCGACAAGCGGTCTCCGCTCATGCCGGAGGTCCCGACGATCCGGGAGGCCACCGGAAAATCGACCATGGACATGGGGGCCTGGCAGGGGCTGATGCTGCCAAAGGGCGTGCCGGACGATGTCGTCAGAAAAATTTCTGCAGCGCTCAAGAAGGCGCTTGCCGACAAGGCACTGCAGGATCGCCTCGTCGCGCAGGGTTCCATCGTGCTGGGCGGCACGGCCAAGGACTATTCGGACTACATGAAGCTCGAAGGCGACCGCTGGGCGAAGGTCATCAAGGACACCGGCGCGAAGCTCGATTGAGCACGGCACACGGGAGACATCATCATGCTGAAAAAACGCACCTTCGTTGCCGGCGCCGTCGCGGCCTTCCTGATGGCCGGTGCTGCCGCACAGGACTTCAAGAACCCCATCCGAATCGTCATTCCCTTTGCGCCCGGCGGAGCCACCGACGCGCTGGGTCGGCTGCTGGGGCCCAGGCTCGGCAAGGAGCTGTCGCAGACAGTCATCATCGACAACAAGCCGGGCGCCAGCGGCCAGATCGGCACCGCAGCGGTCAAGGCCGCGCCGCCCGACGGCGCCACCTTCTTGCTGGCCCTGGACCATTCGGTGGTGGTGGTTCCGCTGATCACGCCGACGGCGGGTTACGACGCCATGAAGGATTTCGTCCCGGTCGGCCAGGTGGCGCATTTTCAGTGGACCTTCGCGGTGCCCATGAGCAGTCCGGCAAAGACGCTGCCCGAGTTCGTTGAATTCGTGCGCAGGGAACCTCAGAACGGCAACTATGGCGTTCCGCTGATCGGCGGCGTGCCGGACATCATCGGTGCCGCCATCACTCGCAAGGCCAATGTGAAGATGGAAGCGATCGCCTTCGGGGGATCGGCGCAGATGATGCCGCAGCTCATAGGCGGCCAGCTGGCTTCCGGCGTGACGGGAGAGCCCGAGGGGGTGACCATGTCGCGCGGCGGCAAGGTTCGCATCCTCGCGATCTCGGGCGGCAAGCGCTCGGCGCTGCTCCCCTCGGTGCCGACATTCGAGGAACTGGGCTTCACCGGCGTGAACGTCAACAGCTTCAATGCGTTCTTCGCACCCAAGGGGTTGCCTCGGCCGCTGGCGGAAAAGTTCAACGCTGCATTGCGAACGGTGCTGAACGATCCGGAGGTCCAGGCCAGGATCAAGGACATGTCGTTGGAACTCGCGCCCACGGATCTCGACCAGTCGGCCAGCGAGCTCGCGAAGTCCTACGCCTTCTGGCGCGAAGCAGGCACGCAAAGAAAATGATGCTGCGCGGCAGCCTGCCATTGCATTCCTCCGGGGTGGAATGCGAAGCCCCGCATTCCACCGGACGAAAGGGGCCGGCATTCAGCGTGCCGGCGGACGCATGCGATTGCCACATGCACTTCTTCGACGCGAAGGCGCCGTTCGCTCCCGGCCCCGTGCTCACGCATGGAGACGCCACCGTCGAGCACTACCGGCAGCTGCAGCGCCGGCTTCGCATCGAACGCTGCGTGCTGGTCCAGCCTTCCAGCTATGGGCGGGACAACCGGGTTCTCTTGAGTGGGTTGCAGTCGCTTGGCCACAGCGCACGCGGGGTGGCGGTGATCGATCCGTCGGCAACCCAGTCCGAACTGGAGGTCCTGCGCGCTGCCGGCGTCGTCGGCGTGCGTTTCAACCTCGTCCAGGCAGGCGCGACAAGCGAGCAAATGCTGGAAGACGTTGCGCGCTTGATTCGCCCCTTCGGCTGGCACATCCAACTGCACGCGCACCCCGTCGATCTGCTGAACCTCGCCGATCGCCTGACCGCGCTGCCGGTGCCCGTGGTCATCGACCATTTCGCACGCATCAACGCCGAGCCCGCGATATCGGACCGCGTGAAGGCCGTCCTTCTGCGCATGATGGGCAGCGGCAATGTGTGGATGAAAATGTCGGCGCCCTACATCGCCTCGCCCGACTCGAAAGCCTATGAGGATCTCGACGACTTCGTCCGCCACCTTGCGGGTGACCGCCTCGACCGGCTGGTTTGGGGTACCGATTGGCCGCACGTCACGGAGTCGAGCAAGCCCGATGACGCCGTCTTGATCAATCTGCTCGCACGGTGGCTGTCCGAAGACGAAATTCGTGTCGTTCTTGTCGAGAACGCAGCACGCCTTTATCACTTCACTTCCGGTGGGCCTGATCGACCGGCGCCTGCAGGCGCTGATAGGTAAGCCGCGGTGAAGTCATCTTGATTGCCTGAGAGTCGGCAGGAATCGTGGCCGCGATGTGGACACGATAGAACACGAACGGCGGGTTCCTGGCTCCTGCCGGCACGCCTCAGGCGATCGTCGCGAGGCTCAATGCCGAAATCAATGCGGCGCTGAAGCTGCCCGATGTCTGGGCCAAGCTGGAGGCTGTCGGCGTCGAGATCCAGGGCGGAACGCCACAGGCATACGCCGCCTTGATCAAGTCAGACCTCGCCAAGTGGGGCAAGGTCGTCAAGGAGGCGGGGATCCAGCCGGAGTGAGGCCGCCGCACGATTTCAGGGCAAGCTGCCGCGAAGCGGAAGGCTGATCCAGAAGGTCGTGCCCGCGCCGGCCGCGCTCGCGGCCTCGATGTGCCCGCCATGGCGCCGCAGTACCGTGCGCACCACTGCAAAGCCCAGTCCCATGCCCCGGCGCCTGATGGGTGCATGGGGTTCGTCGGCCGAACCATGCGTCACCTCGTCGTTGCTGCGCGGCGGCCGCGTTCCGTTCAGGAGGCCGTTCAGTTGCGCATGGGACATGCCCTCGCCGTCGTCGCTGACCGCGATGAAGGCCCGCGCATCTTCCTCTGCCCCGGCGCCGGGCTCGGCCGCGAGGCAGAGCGTGATGCGCCCGCCCGCGGCGCTGTGGCGAATGGCGTTGTTCAGCAGGTTCACGATCGCGCGAGTGAGCAGCACACCGTCGGCATGCATGGCGAGTTCATCGGCGTCGCTGATGCGGGTCTCGATCTGCACCTGGCTGGCGCGCGCATACGGCCAGACCTGGTCGCGCGCGTCGAGCAGCACGGTGCCGAGGTGGGTGTCTTCCATGCTGTAGTCGTCGGAGCCTGCTTCCACGAAGTCCATGAATCCTTCCGCCAGGCTCACGGTGCGCTCGGCTTCGCGGCGCACCGCGTGCAGCAGCACGTCGATGCTTTCCGTGGGCCTGTGCATCGACAGCAGGCTGAGGATCGTCATCTGGGGGCTGCGCAGATCGTGCGACAGCAGGCGGCGCCATTCTTCCCGCTGGTTCTGTGCCTCGCGCTCGGCGGTCATTTCGGGCAGCACGACGATCCAGTTGCGATCGCCGGCTTCGGTGGTGCCGAAGGCTTCGGCTTCGAGCTGAAAGATGCGGCCGTCGGATGTCCGGTACTCGCGCCGCAGATCCTCGCTCCAGTGGGCGCCGACGGCTTCGATGCCCTCGCTCGCAACGCCGCCAAGGCTGCCGAGCAGGGTCGGCAGGTGCATGCCATGGGGCGGCCGTGCCGGGGCGTGCATGGTGGCGCGCAAGGTTTCGTCGAGCAGTCGCTGCGCCGCGGCATTGCTCGAACCGATGCAGCCGGTGTCATCGCAGATCAGCACGGCTGCCGGCATGATCTGGAGCGCCTCGTCCATCAGCGTCTGCATGCGGCCGATTCGCGCAATCGCGCGGTCGAGCGCCTGCTGCGGATTTGCCGGCGGAGCCTGCATCGGGAGGGCCAGGGCCGCCAACGCCTGGAAAGCGCTCGCTGGCAGGCTGTCGAGTGTTCTCGCGCGCTGGCGGAAGTAGACGAACTGCGATTCGAGCCGGCGCCAACTCCACAGCAGGTAGAGCGCCAGCATGCCGAGGATGGGGGCCGCCGGCGGCAGCCACCAGTGCAGCAACGGCATGGCCAGCACGCAGAGCAGCAGCCACGAGAGCGCGAGGCCGGAAATGAACACCAGCGCATGGCGCCTGGCATGCACCAGGAGCAACAGCACCAGCCAGATCGGCAAGGTGGTCCAGGCGGCATATGCCAGCGGTGCCGGCATGCGCACGTTGCGGCCGTGCAGCAGTCCGTCGATCAGGTTGGCATGCACCTCGATGCCCGGCAGTGCGGCGACGCCCGCGTTCGGCGTCGGCACCTGGCCGCCCAGGCCGTGCGCCGTGGCGCCGACCAGCAGCAGCTTGCCCTGCAGCAGCGCGGCCGGCACCTCGCCGCGCAGAACGCTCGCATAGGACACCGTGCGGTAGCTGCCCCGGGCCCCGGCGAAGAACATGCGCACGGGTTGCTCGTGCTTCCAGGCGCCAGGCGCGATCGCTGCAGGCTCGGCTTCGAGCTCGGCCGCCGACCCGTACCCGGCCATCAGCGCGCCCACGTAATATTGACCACGGCCAGCCGGACCTTCGCGCAGATACAGCGTGCGCGACACACCGTCCCCATCGAGCGCCAGCTCCGCATGGCCGACGCCGCGCGCATGGGCGGCGAACACCGGCAAGGGCGGCAGGAAGCCCGGCCAGCGGCCCGGCGAAGGCGCAGTGCCGCTGTCGCGCAGCATCGGCAGGTAGACGGGCAAGCGATCCATGGCCCGGGCCAATTGCTCGTCGTCTCCGGCATCGGGGCTGGGTTCTGTCAGGAACAGGTTCAGCAGCACTGCTTGAGGTGCCGCCGGTGCGAGTTGCTCCAGAAGCCGTGCATAGGTTTCGCGCCGCCAGGGCCAGCGTCCCAACTCGCGCAGGCTTCGCTCGTCGATCGCAATGATCAGGATGTCCGGCGACGCCGGGGGCGCGGCGAGCGGCAGCACGGAGTCGTAGACCATCGTGTCGAGCATTTGCAGCCAGCCGGGTCGATCGACGAGCCACAGCATGGCGGCGGGCAGCAGCAGCGCAATCAGCAGCCGCGCGACCATTGCACGTGCGCGCGTTCGGGTGGGGAGGCGCTCGCGATCACTCGATCGCTGCATCGAGTTTCGCGGGTCCACGGTTCAGGCGGCCGCTTCCAGCGTGGCGTCGAGGCAATAGCCTCGCCCGTAGACCGTGCGCAAGGTGAGCCCCTGCGCGGCTTCGAGCTCGAGCTTGTTGCGCAGCCGGTAGATGTGCATGTCCAGCGTGCGCGAGGGCAGGTCTCCGTCGTAGCCTGCGCTTTCGAGCAGGTGCGCGCGCGAAACCACGTGGCCGATGTTCTGGAACAGCATCAGCGCGAGCTTGAACTCGCGGCTCGAAAGTTCCTGGCGCCGCGGAGGTGCGCCGTCGTCGTGCTCCGGATGGATCAGAACGCTGTGCGAAACCTGGTCGAACTCCCAGCGCCCGAAATGTCTTCGGTCGGACGGCTCGAGCGAGTGGCTTCTCTTCAGCAGGCGCTGCAGGCGCGCCCGCAGTTCCAGCAGGCGCACAGGCTTGACCATGTAGTCGTCGGCGCCGAGGCCCAGGGCTTTTGCCACGTCGCGCTCCGAAGACCGCGAGCTCAGCATCAGGACGGGCACCGGGCTCTTCTGCCAGGTGCGCAGCCACTGCAGCAGCTCGGCGCCGTCAAGCCCCGGCACGTTCCAGTCCAGCACGATCAGGTCGAAGGTTTCGCGGCGCAGCGTTCTCTGCAGCGAAAGCCCGTCGGCGAACGCAACGCAGGTGCTGGTGACGTCTCCCTGCGTGAACTGCTCTTGCAGCACGCGGACCAATTGAGCCAACTGGTCGGGCTCGTCTTCGAGTACGGCGATACGCATGGGTTCGGTTGTCGGTGTCCGGTACCGAATGCGGAGCCTCGACTGCGAGCGGCTGCAGCCTTGGCGCCCACGAAGACTGGCGGTGACCAGGCAAAAGAAGTGAGTGGTAACAACTGTTAATAGTTTATCACCAAATCTCACATTTGTAAGACGAACCAAATCGCTCTTGAGACCATCCAGGCATGGGAAGCCATTGGATCACTGAGAGATGATGAAGATGTCTTTAAATGATGTTGACGTTCGAGCCGAAAATTCGAATTCGAAGTCAAGCGCGCAGGATTTGATATTGCCGGATGTCCGCCTTTTCGTGAAAGCGGTTGAGGCCGGGGGCTTGACGCACGCAGCCGGGGCGCTGGGAATTCCCAAAGCCACCGCATCCAGGCAACTTAAAAGACTTGAATCGACGCTCGGGCATTTATTGATGCACCGCAGTGCGCATCGATTTGGATTGACCGACGAAGGGCGCTCTTTTTTATCGGCTGCGCGTGACATTCTTATCGCGGTCGACGATGCAATGGCGCAGCGCGCGAGCACGAGCGACGACCTCAGGGGGCGGCTTCGCGTCTCGGCCTCCAGCTATTTCGGCCGGGCTCTGCTGGCGCCGCATCTTCCCGCTTTCATGGCCGCGCATCCCCGGCTCGAAATCACGGTGCGCCTGGGATCCCACAAGGTGGATCTTTCCCGCGAGGAGGCCGACGTGCTCATCCGGGCGAGCCGCGAAGGGTGCGAAGACCTCGTGGCGCGCCGCGTCGCGAGCGAGCCGCTCGTGCTGTGCGCAGCGCCGTCCTACCTCGAACGGCGTCCCGAAATCAAGGATCTGGAAGACCTGGCGCAGCACACTTTCCTGACTTGCGACACCGAGCGCGCCGGCCAGGAAATGATCATTCCGATTGTTTCCCGAGAGCACAGCGTGCAGCCCATCGGCCTGTTCCGCTCCAACGATCCGGAATTGCTTTTGAGGCTTGCCTGCGCGGGCAAGGGCATTGCCTTGATTCCCCTGATTCTGGCAAAACCCAATATAGAAGACGGATCGCTTCAGGTTGCATTTCCGACGCTCGAATTGAGGCCGATGGAATTCGATCTCATGTATCTCCCGGGCAAGCGAAATTCCCGGAAGGTCAGGGCCTTTGCAGATTACCTGCTTGGCGCCCTGAAGCAGCCGGCCGGTCGCCCGTCGTCGGGTGCTTGAAGGAAATGCGCTTTTTTCACATTTTTTCCGCAAAATCGTTGACTGCTATTCCGCACGCGCTGTTGTGCGTTTGCGTCAACCAGCGATGCCGTGACCGACCTCTCTCGATGACGAAGTTTGGAGGCAAAAGTGAGGGAATTGAGGGAATTTAGCCCGATTTTCTAGATGCCCGTGCTTGGTTGTTCTGGCTGGAACCATGGGTCCCGATCCAAAAGTGGAACTTTTCTAGTAGAAAAATGGTAGATCGCTTACATAATTAACAGTTGGAAATAAATGTATCAACTGGGCCGAAGGCGAGCCTTTCCTGCCCCTGAATCGCAAAGAAATTCCTGTCCCTTGCAGCCCGAGCTGCTGTTTCCCTCGCCGGCGATGGACCGGCATGCCTGTGACTTTCGAACCCGGAGCAAGCATTCGTGCCCACTGAAAAATCTACTCAATCCTTTTTCCGCCCCCGCATGGGCGGTTTCCCGGGACTTGCGGTCCGCATGGCGGCCGGCGTGCTCATGGCGGCCTGCCTGATGGCGCCTGCGGCGGCGCAGCGCGTCGCCTCGCCGGAGGCTGGTGCCGGCAGCAAGACCGTTGCCGTGGCGCTCACGCAGCACAAGGTCGTGAAGACCGCCGACGGCAAGGAGCAACTGCTGGAAGCCTCCTCGGTGAAGCCGGGCGACATCCTCGAATACCGCGCCACGTACACCAACAACACCGGCAAGGCGGTTTCCGGCCTGGTTGCCGACCTGCCGATTCCCGAGGGGCTCGAGTACCTGCCCCGCAGTGCCAAGCCCGGCGCGGCGCTGGTCAAGGCGGCCGCCAAGGATGGCGTCTACGGGGCCGAGCCGTTGATGCGCAAGGCCGACGGCAACAAGATCGAACCGGTGCCCTACAGCGACTACCGCGCGCTGCGCTGGACGCTCGGCCAGCTGCCCGCCAACGGCGTGACTGCCGTGAGCGCGCGCGCCAAGGTCGAGGTCGTCGTGCCGCCTGCTCCCAAGGCCGCCGCCGCGGCAGTGCAGGCACCCGCCGTCACGGTGCAGCCCGCTCCCGCGCGCTGATCACCCGGACAGCGGTCTCTTTCTTGAGTTCATTCCGCTGATCGCACGCAACCCGGCTGATGTTCCGTTCGCGGACGGGGCCGGGATTTTTTTGTCCCTTTTTTTTGACAACAACCGAGGAGAAACCACGTGAGTCCCATCTCGCCAGCCAAGGGCGTCGGCTTCAGGCCGAACGCCACCTGGGCGGGCGCCGCAGTTTTGTCGCTGGGCTTCCTGTTCGGAAGCTCGAGCGTCCTTGCCGCGCCGCCGCCCGCCAACACCGTCATCGGTAACCAGGCTTCGGCCACCTATTCGGATTCCGCCGGGACAACGCAGCTGGCAACCTCCAACCTGGTGCAGACCACGGTGCAGCAGGTGGGCTCCTTCACGCTGGACACGGTCAACCAGGTCACGACCACGGTCGTCAACACCAAGCTGGGTGCCGCGGGCTCGGTGGTCTACGCGCCACACACCCTGACCAACACCGGCAACGGCACGGACAGCTTCACCATCACGGTGGACGCCGATACCAACGCTTTCTCGAAGGTCGAGGTCTACCCCGACACCAACGGCGACGGCGTACCCGACGGCACCACGCCGCTGTGTACCGCCACCTCCGCCGCGGTCTGCAACGTGCCCGCGCAGAACGTGCCGGGCAACAACGGCACTTTCCAGTTCGTGGTGGCGTACACCATTCCTGGCACGGCCACCACGCCGACGACGCCTTTCGACACGGCCACCATCACTGCCGTTCCCGGCACGCCGGCCTTGTACACGGCGCCGAACACCTCGGCGGCGGACAAGGACCAGGTGAACCTGACCACCGTGGCTGCGTTCAATGCCACCAAGTCGATCGGTGCTCCGGCTGTCGCCGGTCCCGGCGGCGCGGCCTGGCCGCTCGCGAGCACCGGCGGTCCGCGTTCCTCGTCGGCTACCTGCTCGACGACGTGGGCGGCCGGCCTGGCTTCGAGCGCCACCTGCAAGTACACGGTCTACACGCTCAGCTTCAACAACACCGGCGGAGCGGCCGGCAAGTTCGCCCTGTCGGACACGCTGCCATCGGGCCTCACGTATGTTGCGGGCTCCGCCGTCTGGAGCAGTGCACCAGGCGTCGCGCTGGGTGACGGTGCCGCCGGCGATCCGGCCGGCATCGACTTCCAGGTGACCGGCAACACGCTGAACGCCGTGGTCGCTTCGCTGGGCCAGAACGTCACGCAGACGATCAGCTTCGTGGTGCTGGTGAACAACACGGCGGTGGTCGGCACCTCGACCACCACCAACGTGGGCCAGTACAACCCGACCGATTCCCCGGCCGCCACGGCCGCGGCCATCGGCACCCTGGGTTCGAGCACCAATCCGGCGGCCTACACGGTCACGGCCAGCTACGGCATCGTGCTGGGTACCAACCCCTCGACGGCCGCGACGGCGGTCGACACGGTGGCTGGCACGCCCAACGGCACCGCGGCGGACACCACCACGCGGCCTTCGGTCGTTGCCGGCGGCAGCGTCAAGTTCGCGCAGACCGTGTTCAACGCCGGCAGCGGCGTGGACAGCGTCAACCTGAGCATTGCGAACGGGACTTTCCCGGCAGGCACGACCTTCCTGCTGTTCGCGGCCGACGGCGTGACGCCGCTGCTCGATACCACGGGCGACGGCGTTCCCGACACCGGCCCGATTCCGGTCGGCGGCAGCGTCAACGTCGTCGTGCAGGCCAATGTGCCGGCCAGCGCCACGGTAGGTTCCGGTCCGTTCGACGCGGTCGTCATCGGCCGCTCCGCGGGCGATGCGACCAAGCTCGATGCGACGCTCGACCGCGTCACGGTGGTTGTCGGTTCACTCGTCGACCTGACCAACAGCGCTGCCGGTACTGGTTCCGGTTCGGTCGGCGGCGGTGACCTTGGCCCGGGCCCGAGCCCGCAGCCGACCACGACCAACACCACGCCAGCGGGCACCGGCACGATCTTCACGCTGTTCGTCAAGAACAACGATGGAACCGGCCCTGCAACGCAGACCTACAGCCTGGCAGCCAGCCAGTCGACCAGCTTCCCGGGCACGCTGCCGGCGGGCTGGAGCGTGAAGTTCGTGGCCGCGGGCGGTACCTGTACCGCTGCAGCGATCACCAGCGTGTCCGTGGCTGCCGGCGCGCAGCAGCAGGTCGACGCCTGCGTGACGCCGCCTGCAACGCAGACGCCGGTGACCGCCCAGGCGATCTACTTCCGCGTGCAATCCACTGCCGTGGCATCGACCGGCGTGCTCGTGTCCGACGTCAAGCTCGACGCCGTGACCGTGACCACCGCACAGACGCTGGGCGCAACGCTCACGCCGAACAACGTCGGCCAGGTCGCTCCCGGCGGCACGGTCGTCTATGCGCACACGCTGACCAACACCGGCAACCAGAGCTGCGGCGCGTACCAGCTCACGGCCACCGTGCCGGCGGGCGATGCCACGCTGGGCTGGACCACCGCGATCTACCTCGACGTCAATGGCGACGGCCAGATCAATGCGGGCGACACCCTGGTCACCGGCCCGATCGCAGGGCCGCTCGCGGCCGGTGCAACGCAGAAGCTGCTGGTGCGCGTGTTCGCTCCGGGCGGTGCCAGCGCGGGCGCGACCGACACCGCGACCGTGACGGCGACGTTCACGGACCCGGCCCCGAACTGCGGCGCGCCGTCGGCCACCGACGTCAGCACCGTGATCACGGGCCAGCTGCGCGTCGTCAAGACGCAGGCCCCCGACGTCGCCTGCGACGGCACGGCGGACGCCGCCTTCGCCGCGACGCCCCTGTCGCTGAAGCCCGGCCAGTGCATCGTCTACCAGATCGTTGCCACCAACGAAGGCAGCGCGCCGGTCACCAACATCGCGATCAACGATGCGGCGCCCGCGTACACCACGATGAGCCCCACGCAGCCCCCGGTGGCCACGCGGTGCGTCTCCACGGGTGTGAGCGGAACGGCCCTGGCCTACGCGCAGACCGCCACCGCGGTGAGCTGCGGCAGCGCGGCCAACACCGTGGCCCCGAGCGGCACGGCCACCCTGACCTTCGCCGTACGGATCAACCAGTGATGCGCGATTGAGTCGCCGGCGGGCCTCGGGGTCCGCCGGCTTTGAGCGAAGCGCCGCCCTGTCGGGCGCGCTTCGCCTTTTTCCCCTGCCGCTTTCGTGCGCCGTGCATGCGCATCGGCGCGGAAGCGGCAGCGGAAAAAGATCCAGTCATTCACGGCCCGGAGGGGCCGACGGAAGGTTTCGCGGAGTGCAATTCTTGTCTGATTCAATGAGCGTGAGCGGCAGCTCGCATCGATGGCGCCGCGCCCGCGCCACGCTCGCGATCGGGCTGGCATTCCTCCTTGCTCCGGCTGCGGTGCTGGCCGCCCCCGCCCCCGGCGGCACCGTGATCCGCAACGTGGCAACGGCCACCTACGTGCCGGCCGGATTTGCCCAGACCGAAACTTCCAGCTCCAACAGCGTGGTGGCGAACGTGCTGCCGGTCGAGGCGCTGGTGCTAACGCAGGACCAGACCGTCACGCGTCCGCCCGCCACCGTCGTCACGCTGAGCCACCTGCTCACCAACACCGGCAACGTGCCGTCGAGCTACATGCTGGGCTTTGCCAACAACGCCGGCGGCTGCGCGGCCGACACGCTGGACCTCTCGGCCCTGCGGGTGGTGCGCGACACCAACAACAACGGCGTGGTGGACCCCGCCGATCCGGTGCTTCCGCTCGGCGCCGGCGGTGCGCTGGCGCTGCAGCCCGGCGAGACGGCCGCGCTGCTGGTGCAGGGAACGATCCCGGCGAGCGCGAACGGTGTCGCCTGCGCCGCATTGACGGCCACCACCGCGCTGCAGAACCTGAGCGCCACCAACCGCGACGTCGTGACCGTCGGCGACGTCGCGGTGATCTCCATCACCAAGGCCGCGAGCTATCCCGGCATCGTCGTGCCGGGGCAGACGCGCATCGACTTCACCGTTTCCGGCACCAACATCGGCGCCCGCGATGCGCAGCCCGCCAACAGCGCCGCGCCGGCCGGCACGCCGGTGCTGGTGAACGGCGCGCCGGCCAGCCTCGTGCTGGTGCGCGACCTGGTGCCAGCCGGCACGCAGTACATCGCCGGCACGCTGCAGAGCACTGCCGCGGGCGCGGTGCGCCTGTTCCGCCTGCCGGGCGATCCGGCCTTCAGCTACCGCACCGCGGACGATGCCGCCGCGATCGAGGTGGCGATCGGCGTGCCCACTCCCGTGTCGCGCAATGCATCGATCGCGATGCAGTTCGCCGTGCGGGTCAGGCCGGACCAGACCGGCGACATCCGCAACACCGCGCAGAGCTACTACAACGACGGCGTCGCGCTGGCGGTGTCGCCGTCCAACACGGTGCTCATCACCACGAGCCAGAGCCGCATCGGCGTTGCCAAGGCCGCGTCGGCGCCGCGCCCGAACCGCGGCGCCGATGGCCTGCTCGACGGAACCGCCACGGTTCGCTTCAGCGTGGACATCCGCAACTACGGCGCCGTGTGGCTCTACGGCGTGCAGGCGGCCGACCTGCTCGAAGGCAGCGGTGCCACTCAGTTCGGCAGCTACACGACCGCGGCGGTGCCGGGGCCGAACCAGTACACGGTGGTGGCCGGCTCGATCGGCATCGCGGGCAACCAGGGCAATGGCGTGAGCGGCACCGTGGCTGCGGCCAACGCTGCCTTCACCGGCACGCCGGCCGCGCAGAACCTGCTGGCACCCGGGGCCGTGCTGCCGGTCGGGGCGCGGTTCACGGTGCAGTTCGATCTGCGCATCAACCTCAGCGGCCGCACCGGCACGCTGCTGAACAGCGTGCGCGCACAGGGCGCGCTCACGCCCGGCGGCGCGCCCGTGGCTTTCGACGATTCGGTCGATGGCGCCGACCCGGACCCGGACGGCGACGGCAACCCGAACAACAACAGCTCGCCAACGCCGGTGTCCATGGAGCTTCCCTCGCTCACGCTCGTGAAGAGTGTCTCGCTGCCGCGGCGCATCGGGCAGGGCGTGTACGAACTCGACTACCGGCTGCTGGTCACCAACACCGGTATCGCCCCGGCACCGCACGTGCGCGTGATCGACAACCTGAACTGCACCTTCGACATGGACAAGCCGGACGGCTCGGTCGCGTCCTGGGAGCTGGTCGGTGCGCCCAAGGCGCGCAGCGGACTGCTCGACGTCGCGGGAAGCTTCACCGGCCGCGCTACCTGCAACCGCGGCGCGCTCGCCAGCAGCGATCCCTTCCGGCTGCCGACCGAGGCGGTGCTCAGCCTGAGCGACGGCAACCGCGGCCTGGCGCCCGGCCAGAGCGAAGAGATCGGCTTCACGGTGCGCATCACCGAGAAGGCCGGTGCGGTGGGCAGCCGCGTGGCGGTCACCAACAAGGCCTGGGCCGCGGCCTTCGACCAGAACACCATCAACGTCACGCCCGCCATGCTGGTGGCGGCCAGCGCGAGCTCGGTGCAGTCGCTGCTGGCCGATCCGGCAGGCACGGTCTACAACGCGGTGACGCGCGAGCCCGTTGCCGGCGCGGTGGTCACCTTCACGCGGCAGTCCTGCAGCAGCGGGGCCGCGACGCCGATCACGGCGGGGGAGATCTTTGGCGGCTCGTCGGGCGCCTATACATTCAATACGAACGGCAGCGTCTCGATGACCACGGGCGCCGACGGCAGCTACCAGTTCTTCCTGCAGTCGCCGCCGGTCACCGGCATGTGCACCTACTCGCTCGGCGTGGTGCCGCCGGCGGGCACCGGCTATGTCTATCCGTCGCAGCTGATCCCGGTCACGGCCGGCACTTTCTCGGGCTGCGGCCAGATCGCGCCCAACGCCACGCCGCCCAAGGGTGCCGATCCGACGACCCACTACTTCTCCGTCAACGCCGGCTTCAATGCCTCGGGCGCGGCCTGCGACATCGTGCACAACCACATCCCGCTCGACCCGGGCAACGTGCTCGGGCTGGTGCTGCGCAAGGACGGCAGCAAGCGCCAGGTGGAGTTCGGCGACTTCATCGACTACGCACTGACCGTGACCAACAAGACCGGATTCCCGGTCACCGGCGTGCGCTTCAGCGACAGCCTGCCGCCGGGCTTCGCCTACGTGGCCAACAGTGCGCGCCTCAACACCGCCGCGGCCGGCAACCCGGCGGGCGGCGCGGGCCCGCAACTGGTCTTCGACTACCCGACGCTCACCCTGGGTATCGACCAGGCGGCCGTGGTGCGCTACCGCGTGCGCATCGGCGTGGGTGCGCCCACCAATGGCGACGCCGTCAATCGTGCGCGCGCCTATTCGGGGCCGCTGCAGTCCAACCTCGCGAACTGGACGGTACGCGTCACGGGCGGCGTGTTTTCCGACGACGCCTTCCTGTTCGGCAAGGTCTACATGGACTGCAAGGCGGACGGCAGGCAGGAAGGCGCCGACGAGATCGGCGTGCCCGGCGTGCGCCTGTTCATGGAGGACGGCACCAACGTCGTCACCGACGTGGAAGGCAAGTGGAGCCTCTACGGCCTCAAGCCGCTCACCCACGTGCTGCGCCTGGACCAGACCACGCTGCCGCCCGGCGCCCGCCTGGAGCTGCTGGACAACCGCAATGCCGGCCGCCCCGAGAGCCGATTCGTCGACCTGAAGAAGGGGGAGTTCCACAAGGCCAACTTCATCATCGGCAATTGCGGCGACCAGGCCGTGGTGGCCGACGTGGTGGCGCGCCGCGCCGCCATTGCCGCGATCCCGGACACCGAGGCCGAGGCCCAGGTGCGGCTGCGCCTGAATCCGGAAGGACAGATCGTTGCAGTGGGCGATCTCCGCTCGCTGCCGGCCAGCGGCCAGGCGCTTGCGAGCGGCAGCAGCGGCTCGACCATGGCGTCGTCGGCGCCGCTGATCGCGATGCCCGATGCGCAGGCCAACGCCAGCAGCTTCGTCGGTGCCGCTTCGGGCAGCATGAGCGGCACGCTGGGCGCCACCGCGCCGGCGGCCGCGACCCCGGCCGGAAGCCTGTTCGCCGCACTCAACGGCCTGCCGGCCGCTGCGCAGGGCGCTTCGGCCGCGGGTGGCACGGCGGCCGGCATCGGCGCCTTCGCCAGCCGGCCCGTCAACACCTCCGCCGCCATGCTGGCGCCGCGCAGCGCGCCGCTGCTGCCGCAGGCCGCGCCCAGCCCGATCGAGCTGGAAGTGCTGCTGCCCGAGCTCGACGGCAACACCCTCGGCTTCCTCGACCTGAAGGAAGGCGACACCGTTCCCGGCCAGTCGATCAACGTGCGCGTCAAGGGCGAGTCCGGCGTGGCGCTGCGCCTCTCGGTCAACGGCCAGGCCATCGACGAACGGCGCGTGGGCAAGAAGACGCAGCTGCCGTCGAAGAACCTCGGCGCCTGGGAATACATCGGCGTGGTTCTGCAGCCCGGGGCCAACCGCTTGCAGCTCGAGGCGGTGGACGATTTCGGCAACGTGCGCGCCACGCAGCGGATCGGCATCGTCGCGCCGGACAAGCTCGGCGCCATCCAGGTCGACTTGCCCGAGCTTGCATATGCCGACCTGCGCACCCCCGTGGCTGTCAAGGTGCGGCTGGTCGACGCGGCCGGCGTGCCGGTGACCGCGCGCACCCAACTCACCCTGGAGACGGACCGCGGCCGCTGGCTCGACGAGGACCTGAACCCTGCCGAACCCGGCACGCAGGTCTTCATGGACGGCGGCGCGGCGGAGTTCCGCCTGCTGCCGCCCGGCGAGCCGGGCGACGTGCGCCTGCGCGTGAGCGCCGGCAGCTTTGTGAAGGAAGTGCGGTTGGCGTTGCTGCCCGAGATGCGGCCGATGCTCGGCGTGGGCATTGTCGAAGGCGTGCTGGACTTCACCAGGCGCGGCAGCGTGCCGCTCGGCGCCATGCCTGCCGGCGCCGCGTTCGAGGCAGAGTTGACGGGCCTTGCCGACGAGCGCAAGGACCGCCGCGCCGGCGCCCGCGCCGCCTTCTTCTTCAAGGGTGCCGTCAAGGGCGACTACCTGCTCACTGCCGCCTTCGATTCCGACAAGACGCGCGACGACCGGCTGTTCCGCGACATCCGGCCCGACGAGTTCTACCCGGTGTACGGCGACTCGTCGGTCAAGGGCTTCGACGCGCAGAGCACGCAAAAGCTCTACGTGCGCATCGACAAGAACCGCTCCTTCCTGCTGTACGGCGACTTCACCACCGCGAGCAGCACCGAGGTGCGCAACCTGAGCCAGAACAACCGCTCGCTGACCGGCCTCAAGCACGTGTACGAAGACCGCAACGTGCGCGCGACCAGCTATGTCTCGCGCACCGCGCAGACCCAGCAGGTGGAGGAATTCCGCGCCGTCGGCACTTCCGGCCCCTACTACCTGAGCGCCACCAGCGGCGAGTTCGTCGACAACAGCGAGCAGGTCGAGGTCGTGGTGCGCGACCGCAACCAGCCCGACGTCGTGCTGCAGCGCACGCCGGTCACGCGCTTCGTCGACTACACGGTCGAGCCGCTCACGCGCCGCATCCTGTTCACCCATGCGATCGCGTCGGCCGATGCCAACCTGAACCCGCAGTCGATCCGCGTCACGTACGAAGTCGACAGCGGAGGCCCCAAGTTCACGGTGGCCGGCACCGACGTGCAGGTCAAGGTGGCGGAGCGCCTGCAGCTGGGCGTGGTCGCCAGCACCGACCAGAATCCCGAGAACCATCGCAAGCTGCGCGCCCTGACGGCGGTGGCCCGCATCGGCGACAACACCACGGCCGCAGCCGAGCTGGTTCGCACCGACTCCGATGCGAAGGGCAAGGGCGAGGGCACCCGCCTCGAAGTGCGTCACCAGGACGAGAAGCTCGCGGTCGTGGCGCTGGCCGGCAAGACCAGCGCGGGCTTCGACAACCCCGGCGCCAGCTTTTCCGCAGGCCGCACCGAAGCCTCCGTACGCGCCGAATACAAGATCGACGCAAGCACTGCGGTGCGCGCCGAGATGATCTACAGCAAGGACGCCCTGCTCGAAGGCGACCGCAAGGGCGCCACCGCGAGCGTGCAGAAAAAGTTCGGCGACACCCTGGTCGCCGAAGTGGGCCTGCGCCAAGGCCAGCGCAGCAGCGGCCTCGCCTCCGGCTCCGGATTCGACTACGGCGAGGTCTCCACCTCCAACGCAAGCCTCGGCAGCCGCGTGGGTGCCAACAACGTGACCGCACTCGGTGCGGCGGCCACCGCCAATGCCGACAGCGAGAGCCTGACCACCGTGCGCGCACGCCTGTCGGCGCAGGTGCCCGGCGTGCCGCTGGCCCAGGTCTTCGTCGAAGGCGAGCAGGACCTGCACGATTCCGCTCGCCGCACGCTGGCCGTTGGCGGCAACTACGCCATCACCGACAAAACCCGCGTCTACGGCCGCTACGAACTCGTCTCCAGCCTCTACGGCACCGACGGGCTGAGCGCGACGCAATCCAACAACGTCGGCATCCTGGGCATCGAGAGCAACTACATGGAGGGCGGCCGCGTCTACAACGAGTTCCGGCTCGCCGACAGCATCGACGGCCGGGCCGCGCAGGCGGCGACCGGCGTGCGCAACACCGTGAAGCTCACCGACCGCTTCAGCGTGACGGGCGGCCTCGAGCACACCCGCCAGCTGGGCGGCTACGCCAACAGCGCGAACAGCGGCACCGGCTATGCGGGCGGTCTCGGCCAGTCCACCGCCATCACCGCCGGGGTCGAGTACCTCACCGACACCTACAAGCTCAGCGGCATCCTCGAAGGACGCAAGGGCGACGATGCCGACACCCGGCTCTTCAGCGCCGGCTTCGGCTACAAGATCAGCCCCTCCTGGAGCCTGCTGGCGCGCAGCGTGGTGAGCGACAGCGAAGGGCAGGGCACCAACGCAGGCAACGAGCGCCACCTTCAGCGCCACCAGATCGGCCTCGCCTACCGCCCGGTGGACACCGACAGCTGGAACGCGCTGCTGCGCTACGAGCGCCGCTCCGAGCGCATCGTGGGGGGCGGCAATGCGGCTGGCGCGTTGAACGGCGGCAGCGCCTTCGGCAGCGATTCCGGCAACAGGAGCCTGCCGGGCAGCACCAGCGCCGACATCGTCTCGGCCCACCTGAACTACAACCCGCAGCGCGGCAGCGTTCTCAGTGCGCGCTACGCGGGCAAGATCTCGCGCGCCGACGACGGTTTCCTGGCGAGCCGCTACTGGGCCCATCTGCTGTATGCGCGCTACACGCGCGACATCAACAAGGACTGGGACTTCGGCGTGCAGGCCGGCGTGCTCTACGGCAAGGGCGGCGCGCTGCAGAAGACCGCGGGCGTCGAGCTCGGCTACCAGGTGGCCAAGGACCTGTGGGTCTCGGCCGGCTACAACTTCGTCGGCTTGCGCGACCGCGAGCTGACGGCCAACGAATACACCAGCAAGGGTGCCTACATCCGGCTGCGCTTCAAGTTCGACGAGACGGGGCTGGGCTTCGCGTCGGCCAGCGCCCCCGCCGCATCGGCCTCTCGAAAAAACACGGATCAGGCAAGCGAACATGCAAAGACTCAAGAATAGGCTGCGCTCGCATGCGGCCGCCGCGCGGCGATGGCTGCTGCTCGCAGCCTGGCTGCTGGTCTTTCCGCTTCTCGGGCATGCGCAGCAGGTGCTCGTGCCGCAGGGGGCGGTAAGGCTCAACGGTACCGTGGTGGGCACCAACGACGGCCAGGTCGTGCAGACGGTTTGCGCCAACGGCTTCCCCACAGGACTGACCATGTGGGAGCGCATCAACGGCCCCGAGGTCAGCGGCACCTTCGCCAACCTGACCGGCGGGTTGCGCGCGGTCGAATTCGGCTGCACGCCATTCACCGTGAGCGAAGGCGCTGGCGCGGCGACCATCGCGTTCGGCTCGTCGGCCTCGGCGGGATGGTGGGGCCGACCGATCAACGGCATGACGCAGCGCGGTCCCCAGGTCTGTCCGGCCGGCACCGTGATTGCCGTGCTCGGCGGCTTCGACCGCATGTTCAACGGCGCCTCGGGCAACATCTATCCGACGCAGATCACCTTCGTCTGCCGTCCGGTCATGGTCACCGCGGGCGACTGGTTCCAGGCGGCGTCCAGCGGCGGCGCGAACTTTACGCTGGGCCTCACCGCGGACGACGGCGGCACGGGGCCGGGCTCCGCGGTGCCCGGGCCCGTGAACGCCGAAAAGACGGTCTGCCCGTTTTCCGCGACGGGCACCTGCAGCGGCCTGGTCGACACCGGCGGCGGTGAACTGATCGACGGCTTCTCCGGCGTGAGCGGCAAGTTTCCCGATGCGCGCGTTTCGCAGCGCATCAGTTTCGTCAATTACGCGTGGGACCAGACGCTCGGCAGCAGCACGAACACGGCCGCCTGGCGCCCGAGCGTTGCCGGCGTGGTCTTCTATCCGCCGGGCGTTTCCAACAACACGGCGCGCTACCAGCAGACCTACGAGACCTACACCTCCGCGGGCACCAACTACAGCGGCAACGCCCTGCCGCCGACCGGGACCAACACCAACAGCTACTCGAAGACCGGCACCTGCGCGACCGCGCACGCGCTCGGCACCAACGAGGACTACACCTGCTCGAACATCATCACCGGCCGTCCGGACCTGCAGGTACAGGTGGTCGTGCCGAGCGATGGCTGGACCAGCTACGGCCAGCAGCGCAACGTCAGGCTCATCGCCAAGAACTTCGGCCCCGCGCCGACCACGGGCTCAGACAACTCGACCGCGGTGCTGACCCTTCCGGCCGGATGGGACACGGGCACCTTGCCCGCCAACTGCGCGAAGGCCGGTTCGCCCGTGGTGGTGACCTGCCAGGTCAACCCCACGCCGCTGGCTGCTTCCAGCGGCCCGAACCTGACGGACGGCGGCGAGGTCGGCTTCGACATTCCCGTGTTCCCGCAGCCCAGCGTGGCGACCGGCAGCTACTCGGTTCCCAACGGCGCCAAGGTGTGCGTGCAGGCCGCGACGCCTGGCGCCACGCACTTCTGCACGGTGCCCAACGACGCGAATCCGAACAACGACGATGGCGTGAACGTCAATGAAACGGCGACCCTCGTGCTCGCCTACAACACGCCGCCCAAGGTGGCGCCCAGCATCACGACCACCGTGGTCTCGAACGGCGGCGTGGGGTCGTTCAGCTACCTCGGCAACAACGGCGCGGCCGCCAGCCCCATCGTCACGACTTCGCCAGGGGTCGGGGCCTCCGGACCGGCCAAGTTTCTGACCACGCCCGCAACCTCGACGTTCATCCTGCAGAGCTCCGCGCCAGCCGGCTTCGTGCTGACCGGCATCAGCTGTACCGGCATGGCGCCGGGCGGCACCGCGACCTACGATCTCTCGACCCGAAGAGTGACCTTCGATGCGGCCGCCACCGACTACGGCGCCACCATCTTCTGCACCTTCACCTACACCCGCGTGGCCGTGACCGTCAGCAAGGTCACCGAAGGCGGCACTGGCAGCTTCGGCTTCAGCGGCACCAATGGCTTCACCGCGCAGGGCATTGCGACCACAGCGGCCGGCACGCCCGTGGCCGGTGCGCAATCGGGCCTCACCACCGTGGGGGCTGCCACCACCATCACGGAAGACGCGCCGCCCGCCGGCTGGAAGCTCAAGAGCATCGTCTGCACCGGCATGGGCGCCGGCGGTACGGCCACGCCGGACCTCGCAACGAGGTCCGTCGCGCTGAATGCCGCTGCCACTGCGGCGGGCAGCAACATTGCCTGTACCTTCACCAACTCGATCGAGCCGCAGCTCAATCTGACCAAGACCGCCAGCGCGCCGAGCTTCGCGGTCGGCACGCCGGCCAGCTACACGCTGACACTCGCCAATAACGGCCCGGTCGCCACGACCGCCGTGGCCACCATCAGCGATACGGTGCCTGCGACGCTGACGCTCGGCACCATGCCCGCCGGCTGCACCGCCACCGGACAGGCCGTGAGCTGCACGGTGCCCGCGGGGCTCGCGGCCACCACTGGCAGCGTCTCTTTCGTCATTCCGGTCACGCCGCTGGCCGGCGCGGTGCCGAGCGTGGACAACACCGCGACCGCCAGCGGCGGCGGCGATCCGGCCTGCAACGCCGCGGGCAACTGCACGAGCAGCGTGACGACTCCGGTGCTCGCGCAGCCCCGCATCACGGTGCGCAAGACCAAGACCAACGTGACGGGCACCCAGACCTTCGGCTACACGCTCACGGGTGTCACCAATCCGGCGGACAGCATCGACGTGACGGCGCTGTTCACGCCGCAGGCCTCGGCCACGGTCCATCTGGGCACGGCCGGAATCGCGGCGACGGTG
Organism: Variovorax sp. Varisp36; assembly: GCF_047304235.1. Taxonomy (NCBI): domain Bacteria; kingdom Pseudomonadati; phylum Pseudomonadota; class Betaproteobacteria; order Burkholderiales; family Comamonadaceae; genus Variovorax; species Variovorax sp. Varisp36. The sequence goes on along the minus strand of NZ_JBGLYU010000008.1, from coordinate 66,755 downwards.
CAGGAGTCGAGCGTGCCCGCGGGCTGGCCGGCCAATCCGGTCTCGGCGTCCTGCCTGGACTCGGCGGCCGCGACCAGCGGCAATCCCGCGACCGAGCTGGCGACGTTCGCCGGCAACACCGCGACCCTGCCCGCGAGCGCGATGCGGTCCGGCGCGGCCATCACCTGTACCTTCACCAACACCGCGGCCCCGGTGATTGCCGTGGACAAGACCGCGCCCGCGACCGTGGCAGCCGGCGGCAACATCGCCTACGGCCTGAACCTGGCCAACACCGGCGCGGTGGACTCGGGCACCTCGCTCGTCGTGAGCGAGCAGTTGCCGCCGGGCGTGGTGGCCACGTCGGCCGTGGCCGGCACCGGCGTCACCTCGGTGAACTGCGGCACGCTGCCCAGCGCCGCCGGTGCACTGCTCAGCTGCACGATGACGCTGCCTGCCGGCGGCATTCCGGCCTCCACCGGTGTGCGCGGCTTCACGCTGAACGCGACCGCACCGATCGCGGCAACCGGCACGGTGCTCACCAACTACGCCAGTACCAGCACGAGCGGCGTGGGTGCGCCAGCCACGGCAGCCGGCGCGGGCTGCGTGTCCGGCAACGGCGTGAGCTGTGACAGCGCCCAGACGAGCATCGTCGTCGGCTCCGGCACCGCCAGCCAATCGGGCCTGCGCATCGTCACCGACAACCAGCTTGCCAACGGCGCGGCGCAGGACGTGCTCGAGGTCTTCATCCGCGACGCGGCCGGCAACCCGGTCCAGGCCGGTACGCTGGTGAGCTTCGGCGCGACGCCGAACGTCGCCTTCAACGGCGGCGCGGTGGGCGCCGCCGGCAGCTGCACGACCACGGCGGCCGCGACCTGTCAGGTGACGGCCACCTCCACCGTGGCCGCGGTCTACAGCACGACACAGGTGACGGTGGGCGGCGCGGTCCTGAGCGGCAGCTTCAGCGTCGGCGCCAACAGCTACCTGCCCAGCCCGCAGCCCTACAGGTTCGGAACCATGCCGACGGTGACCATCCGCAAGACCTCGCTCGGCGGCACCGGCACCTTCAGCTTCACGGGCACCAACGGCCTGGCGGCGACCCAGAACATCACGACCACGGTGGACGGTACGCCGGCCAGCGCGGCGACGCGTTCGCTCGCGGCAGCCAACACCGCCACGACCATCACCGAGGGCGTGCCGCCGGGGACCTATGCGCTGGTCGATGCCTCCTGCACCGGCATGGGCGCCGGCGGGACGGCCTCGCGCAACGGACGCGTGCTCACCCTGGACGCAGCTGCGACCGCGCCCGGCAGCAACATCGTCTGTACCTTCACCAACACCGCCGACACCAATCCGCCTTCGCCGCCCATCGCGCCGACGGTGATGTGCTCGACCAATGCGGCGATCTTCAACACGGGCTTCGACGGCCCGGTAGGACCGCCGCTGACGACGGGCCGCGATCCGGTGTGGGAGTCGGGTATCGGCGCGGCGACGGGCGGGCCCGGCACCGTCGCCACCTGGGCGCGCTCCTACGTCGGCAACAAGGCGCCGACGGCCTGGATCGCCTCGCCCTTCGGCAATGCCAACTGGATCTCGCAGTACCAGACCACGCACGCCGGCAATGTCGACATCTACCACCGCTTCACCTTCAACATGGCGGCGTCGGTCAACCCGGCGAGCTTTTCTTTGAAGCTGGACTTCTATTCCGACAATTCGGTCGCGGAGATCTACGTCAACGGCGTGCTGCAGAGCGTTGGAGGCGTGCCGCAGGGCGGGGCGACCCCGTACACCTTCCGCGGCTTCGACCCGGGTGCCGCGGCCAGCGCGACGCTGGCGAGCAACTGGCAGTCCGGGTCGAACACGGTGGTCGTCCACATCAAGAGCGGCGCCCCCTACCAGGGCTTTCTCGCCCAGGCGACCACCAGCGCGCTCTGTTCGCCGGCCACGGTCACCTTGCAGAAGACCACGACCGGTGGCACCGGCGGCCCCTTCAACTTCACGTTGACCAACACCACCCAGGCAGCCGGCAGCGTCAGCACCGTGGCCGCCGGCACGCCGGCGCAGGTGGACGGCAACACGGCAGCCGCGGGCACGCAGGCCTTCACCGCCAGCGCGAACGGCGCGGTCATCAGCATCACCGAAGCCGCGGTGCCCGGCTGGAACCTGGCCGGTGCAACCTGTACCGACGCGGGCACGCCGGTGGGCAGCCTGGGCACCGGGGCGAGCGGCCGGACCTACACGATCCCGGCGGCCAGCGTGCAGCTGGGCAAGTCGCTGCAATGCGTGTTCACGAATGCCGCATCTGCGAGCGTGACCATCCGCAAGGTTTCCGTGGGCACCACCGGCACCTTCGGCTTCACGGGCGACAACGGCCTGGCGGCGCAGAGCATCACCACCACGGCCGCCGGCACGCCCGCCGCGGGCGCGGCCCAGACCCTGACCACGCCCGGCGTGGCGACGACCATCACGGAAGATCCGCTGCCGGCCGACTACGTGCTGACGGGCATCAGCTGTACCGGCCTGGGTGCCGGCGGAGCCGCCACGCCCGATCTGCCGAACCGCAAGGTGACGCTGAACGCCGCCGCCACGGCACCGGGCAGCAACATCGCGTGTACCTTCACCAACACCTATTCGCCGCCGTTTCCCCGGGTCCAGATCGTCAAGACCACCGTCGGCGGCGTCGGCGCCAATCTCTTCGGCTTTGCGCTCAGCGGCCTTTCAACGGCGACCGACAGCATCACCGTGACGGGCGAAGGCAGCGCGAACGGCGCTGCCAACATCACGGGCACCGCAGGAACCGGCGTCACCATCCGGGAAAGCTCGCCGGACGGCTGGCCCGCCAATCCGATGAGCGCCAGCTGCGTGGACGCGAACAGCGGCACGCCGACCGCCAAGTTCGGCACGCTCACGGGCAACCAGCTGAGCATTCCTGCTGCCAACATGGTGGCCGGGGCGGCCATCACCTGCACCTTCGTCAATGGCTATCCCAGGAGCGTGACCGGCCGGGTGTTCCTGGACAACGGCGTGGGCGCCGGAATCGCCAACGACGGCCTGTTCAACGGCGGCGAGGCCGGCATCCCTGGCATCACCGTGCGCTTGACCGATTGCGGCGCCACCACGCTCGCAACGACGATCACGAACGGCAGCGGGCAGTACGCGCTGGGAGCGCCCCTCGGCCTCGGCTTGAACGATCCGGTGTGCGTGGAAGAGACCAACGCCGCTTCGCGCATCTCCACGGGCGCCTCGCTGGGCAGCGTCCCGCTGCGCTCCGGCCAGGCCGTCGCCATCGCCGGCATCAGCTACACCTACACCCGCAGCGGCACGCCGGATCGCATCGCCTTCACCTGGAACGGCACCGGCCACGCGGGGCTCAACTTCGGCGACGTGGACCGCAACACGCTCGCGGCCGACGGCGCGAAGACCGGCCAGCCCGGCAGCACGGTGAGCTATCCGCACACCTTCATGGCCCGGACCGCGGGTGCCGTGAGTTTCGACATCCCGAGCTCGATCGACACGCCTGCCGTCAGCGGCTGGAGCGGGAAGATCTTTGCCGACGTGGGCTGCACCGGTTCGCTGCAGGCGGGCGCCGCGCTGCTCTACCCGCCGGCCGCGCCGGTGAACGTCGTGGCCGGGCAGAGCGTCTGCATCCTGATGCAGGAGTTCATTCCCGCCAACGCGGCGACCGGCAACGGCAACGCCAGCGTCGTGCAGGCCAGCTTCGTGTTCACCAATGCCGGCCCGGCCCTGAGCGCCACCTACACGGTGACCGACACCACGACCGTCTCGACCAGCGCGCTGGAGCTCAAGAAGGAAGTGCGCAACGTGACGCAGGGCGGCAGCTTCGGCATCAACAACCAGGCGAAGCCTGGAGAGGTGCTGGAATACCGCATCACCTACACCAACAACGGCTCCAGCCCGATCAGCGGCATGACGGTCAACGACACGACGCCGCAGTTCACCGCCTTCGTCACGGCGCAGGCGGGCACGACGCCGGCGACACTCGCGAACTGCCAGAAGCGCACGCCCGCCAATCCGATTCCGGCGGCCACGGAGGCCTGCGCAACGGCGCAGACCGCGGGAGGCACGGGGGCGCTGAGCTGGCAATTCACGGGACCGCTGGACCCGGGTGCTTCGGGGGCTGTTCTTTTCACGGTCAAGGTGAACTGAGGCCGAAGAGATGCGGGCCGAATAATCCGGCGCTGCCGGCGGGCGCGATTGCAACCGCCCCGGCCTCATGACACCATGCCCGCATGCCCTATCAACTGCATTACTGGCCCACCATCCAGGGCCGCGGCGAATTCGTGCGGCTCGCGCTCGAGGCGGCCGGTGCCGACTACGTCGACGTGGCGCGCCTGCCTGAAGCCGAGGGCGGCGGCGAGTCCGCGCTGGGCCGGCGGCTGGGCGACCCCGACAGCGCGCGGCCCGCGTTCGCGCCGCCCTTCCTCGTCGACGGCGACATCGTGGTCGGACAGACGGCCGCGATCCTGCTCTACCTCGGGCCCCGGCTCGGGCTGTCGGGCGTGGGCGAATCAGACGGCCTGTGGACGCACCAGCTGCAGCTCACCATTGCCGACGTGGTCGCCGAGGCGCACGACACGCACCATCCGATCTCGACCGGCGCCTACTACGAAGACCAGCGCGACGCGGCCGTGCTGCGCGCACAGGCCTTTCGCAACGAGCGCATCCCCAAGTTCCTGAACTGGTTCGAGCGCGTGCTGCAGCGCAACCCGGCGGGCAGCCTGCACCTGGTGGGCGACGTGCTGACCTACGCGGACCTGTCGCTGTTCCAGCTGGTGGACGGTCTGCACTACGCGTTCCCGAAGGCCACGGCGCGGGCGCTGGCTGCAACGCCCGCGGTCGAGAAGCTGCATGCCAACGTCAGGCGGCGGCAGCGCGTGCACGACTACCTGCAGAGCCCGCGCCGCGTCGCGTTCAACGAGGACGGCATCTTCAGGCGCTACCCTGAATTGGACGGCTAGCCTTCCCCGGCCTCGTTGCGTATGCGCAGCGCCAATTCATACAGCGTGTTGCGCGGCGCGCCGCTGATCTCTGCAGCCAGCTTCACCGCCGTTTTCACCGGCAGTTCCGCCATCAACAGGCGCAGCACGCGTTCGCCTTCCGCGCCGCCGTCGCCGCTCACCGCCACCGGGTGCAGCACCAGCGCGAACTCGCCGCGAATGCGGTCGCGGTCGGCGCCGAACCAGTCGGGCAGGGTGCTGGCCGCCACCGTTGCGATTTCCTCGAACTGCTTGGTGAGCTCGCGGCCCACGGTGATGCGGCGCTCGCCCAGCGTGGCCAGTGCGCGCGCGAGGTTCTCGATGCGGTGCGGTGCTTCGAGCAGTACCACGGCGCGCGGCTCTTGCGACAGCGCCTGCACGGCCGTGTCGCGCTCGCCGGCCTTGCTCGGCAGGAAGCCCGCGAAGACGAAGGCACTGCTGCTGGCGTTGGCGTCGCCGCCTTCGGCCACCAGGCCCGCCGCGCCCACCAGGGTGGTCACGCTGCTCGCACCGGGCAGCGGCAGCACGCGCCGCCCGGCCGCGCGCACGGCCGCAGCGAGCCGCGCGCCGGGGTCGCTCACGCCGGGCGTGCCGGCGTCGCTGACGTAGGCGATGCGCTCGCCCTGCGCGAGCCGCGCGACCACGGCCTGTGCGGCCTCGGCCTCGTTGTGCTGGTGCACCGCCAGCAGTTGTGCGCCGGGGCGGTCGATGCCGTAGGCGCGCAGCAGGCTTTGCGTGTGGCGCGTGTCCTCGCAGGCGATGGCGTCCACCAGCTGCAGCACATGCAGCGCGCGCAGCGTGATGTCGGCCAGGTTGCCGATGGGCGTGGCGACCACGTAGAGCGTGCCCTGCGGATAATGCTGCGCACCCGCGGCGTCGCGCGCGGCCGCGAGGGCGGCGCCGAATGAAGCAGGGGCGAGTGAAGCCAAGGGGTTTCTCCGTCAGAACGAACAAGAAGATTGCAGGCAGGGAGCCATGAAGACAGACACCACAACGAAGCATCGCGGCGATGCGGCGGAAGACGCCGCGCTCGACCATCTGCAGGACGCCGGCCTCGTGCTGGTCGCGCGCAATTATCGGACGCCCGGGCGCGGCGGCGGTGAGATCGACCTGATCATGCGCGATCCGCGCCATTCGCCGCAGGGCACCCTGGTGTTCATCGAGGTCCGCCAGCGCAGCACCGGCACGCACGGCGGCGCGGGCGGCAGCATCACCGGACTGAAGCAGCGACGCATCGTGTTCGCCGCGCAGCATTACCTGAGCCGGCTGCGCACGGTACCGCCATGCCGTTTCGACGTGGTGCTGGTCGAAGAGACAATCACCTGGCTCCCGGGCGCCTTCGACGCGAGTTGATCCAATCGAACACCCGTGGAGCAACCCATCCCATGCCGGGCACCCGCAAGTGACGCGAAGTGCGCGGAGATTCGGGGTGGGGCATTCCAAAACGTCTTGTTTCACAACCCCCAGTTATCATCCCGCCTCATGCTCGAGCAACGGATTCAGCAGCACTTCATCGACAGTGCCGACCTCAAGTACCAGACCGGACCGGTCCTCAGCAAACCCATCTCTCAAGCGATGCAGGCCATCCTGGCGTGCGTGACCAGCGGCGGCAAGGTGCTCGCCTGCGGTGCTGGCGTGTCGGGGCTGCTGGCGGCCCAGTTCGCCGCGCAGTTCGTGGGCCGCTTCGAACGCGAGCGGCCCGAGCTCGGCGCCATCGCGCTGCCCGGGGACACCACCGACCCCGAGGCCGACAGCGCGAGCGCGACCGACGTCGACCGCTTCGCCCGCCAGGTGCGCGCGCTCGGCCAGGCCGGCGACGTGCTGCTGGCGTTGAGCGCCAGCGGACAGTCGGCGTCGGTGCTTGCCGCGGTGGCAGCCGCGCACGAACGCGACATGACCGTGGTCGCGCTGCTCGGCAACGCCGTCTCGGGGGCGCCCTCGGCGCCGGCTGCGGGCAGCAGCGGTTCGGGCGGCGCCATCGGCCGTGCGCTGCGCGAGACCGATGTCCAGATCAGCGTGCCGCACGAGCGTGCGGCGCGCATCCACGAAATCCACCAGATCGCGCTGCATTGCCTGTGCGACGGCGTGGATGCCCAGTTACTCGGAGAACAGGAAGCTTCCTCATGACCATGACGACCATGACGATGACATCATCGACCCGGCGTTTCGCCCTGGCCCTCACCCTGGGTGCCGCGCTGGCCGCCGGCCTTTCCGCCTGCGTGCCGCTCGTCGTGGGCGGTGCGGCCGTGATGGGCGTGGGCATGGTGGCCACCGACCGCCGCAGCTCCGGCGCGCAGCTGGACGACCAGGGCATCGAGTTGCGCGCCGCGGCCCGCGTGCGCGACATCGCCAACGACCAGATGTACGTGAGCGTCACCAGCTACAACCGCCAGGTGCTGCTGACCGGCGCCGTGGGCAGCGAAGCCGACCGCCGCCGCGTCGAGGAGGAGGTGAGCCGCATCGTGAACGTGCGCTCGGTGGTGAACGAGCTGACCGTCGGCTCCTCGAGCACCTTCCAGGACCGCTCGAACGACCTCTACATCACCGGCAAGGTGAAGGCCTCGCTGCTCGACGCCAAGGACATCTTCGCCAATTCCTTCAAGGTGGTGACCGAGCGCGGCGTGGTCTACCTGATGGGCATCGCGACGCGGCGCGAAACCGACCGCGCCACCGACATCACGCGCGGCGTCTCGGGCGTGGTGAAGGTCGTGCGCGTGGTCGAGGTCGTGAGCGAGGCGGATCTGGCGGCCAGCCAGGCGGCAAACCAGGCTGCGGCGCAGCGCGGCGGCACGGGGCCGGCGCCGGTGACCTCGGCAACGCCGTCCGCGCCTTCGCCGTCGCCAGCGCCTTCTTCCTCCAGCTCGCGCGTGCCGCTGCCGCCGATGGAGCCGCTGCCCGCAAGCGGCGCGACGACGTCGCCGATCCGCTGAAGAACGAGCGCCGAACCAAGAATGCCCGCTGCTCGTTGCAGGCATTTTTCGTGGAACGCTGCGGAACCGGCTTCGCCGGGCCGCAGGTGTTGCCCCCGGTAGGGGGAAGGCGAAGCGACACGAAGTGCGCGCAGCCTGGGGGCGAGCCTATTTCAATCGGATGATGAGGCTCGACGTGTCCCAGCGCCGCCCGCCGGCCTGCTGCACGTCGGCGTAGAACTGGTCGACGAGCGCCGTCACCGGCACGCGCGCGCCGTTGCGCTTGGCTTCGTCGAGCACCAGGCCCAGGTCCTTGCGCATCCAGTCGACGGCGAAGCCGTAGTCGAACTTGCCTTCGATCATGGTCTTGCCGCGGTTTTCCATCTGCCAGCTCTGGGCTGCGCCCTTGCTGATGACGCCGAGCACCGCCTCCATGTCGAGCCCCGCGCGCTGGCCGAAGGCGATGGCTTCCGACAGGCCCTGCACCAGGCCCGCGATGGCGATCTGGTTCACCATCTTGGCGAGCTGGCCGGCGCCGCTGTCGCCCAGCAGCGTGACCGCGCGCGAGAACGCCATGGCCACCGGCCTGATGCGCTCGAACACAGCCGCATCGCCACCGCACATCACGGTGAGCGCGCCGTTCTGCGCGCCGGCTTGTCCGCCCGAGACGGGCGCGTCGATGAAGTGCAGGCCCAGCGCCTGAGCGGCCTTGGAGAGCTCGCGCGCCACGTCGGCCGAGGCGGTGGTGTGGTCGACCAACACTGCGCCCTTCTTCATGCCGGCGAAAGCGCCGTCGTCGCCCAGCACCACGGAGCGCAGGTCGTCGTCGTTGCCGACGCAGCAGAACACGATGTCGGCGCCGGCCGCGGCTTCGCGCGGCGTCGGGGCGTGGCGCCCGGGTGCGCCGAATTCGGCGGCCCAGGCCTGCGCCTTGGCGGGCGTGCGGTTGTAGACCGTGACTGTATGGCCGGCCTTGGCCAGGTGTCCGGCCATGGGCCCGCCCATGACGCCGAGGCCGAGGAAGGCCACCGTCTGGGCGGGAACGGATTCGTAGGTGCGGGGGTTGATGCTGCTCATGGCCACAGCTTAAAGCCAAAGAAAGCCGATCCCCTCAGGCATGAAACCCGCGCGCTCCAATCGCGAGACACCGCAGAACCGGCTTCGCCGGGCTGCAGGTGTCGCCCCCGGTAGGGGGAAGGCGAAGCGACACGAAGTGCGCGAAGCCTGGGGGCGAGCCCTTACACAATTGCGAAGTGCTCCGTGCCCGCCGACAGGTCGGTGCTGCGCGCGCGCTGGCTGTTGAGCTTGATCTGCAGCCGCAGGTCGTTCGCCGAGTCGGCGTTGCGGATCGCGTCCTCGAAGTTGATCGAGTGGCTCTCGAACAGGTCGAACAGCGCCTGGTCGAAGGTCTGCATGCCCAGATTGCGGCTCTTGCGCATGATCTCCTTGATCTCGCCCACCTCGCCCTTGAAGATCAGGTCGGAAATCAGCGGCGTGTTCAGCAGCACTTCCACCGCCGCCACGCGGCCCGTGCCGTCCTCGGTGGGCACCAGGCGCTGCGACACCAGCGAGCGCAGGTTCAGCGACAGGTCCATCAGCAGCTGCGCGCGGCGCTCTTCGGGGAAGAAGTTGATGATCCGGTCCAGCGCCTGGTTGGCGCTGTTGGCGTGCAGTGTGGCCATGCACAGGTGGCCGGTTTCGGCGAAGGCCACCGCGTGTTCCATGGTCTCGCGGTCGCGGATTTCGCCCATCAGGATCACGTCGGGCGCCTGGCGCAGCGTGTTCTTCAGCGCGGCTTCCCAGCTGTCGGTGTCGATACCCACCTCGCGCTGCGTCACCACGCAGTTCTTGTGCGGGTGCACGAACTCGACCGGGTCCTCCACCGTGACGATGTGGCCGTACGAATTTTCGTTGCGCCAGTCGATCATCGCGGCCAGCGTGGTCGACTTGCCCGAGCCGGTGGCGCCCACCAGGATGCACAGGCCGCGCTTGGTCATCGACACATCCTTCAGGATCTGCGGCATGCCCAGCCCGTCGATGGTCGGCAGCTTGGCGGGGATGGTCCGCATCACCATGCCGACCTTGCCCTGCTGCACGAAGGCGTTCACGCGGAAGCGGCCGATGCCGGTCGGCGAGATCGCGAAGTTGCACTCCTTGGTGCGCTCGAACTCCGCCGTCTGGCGGTCGTTCATGATCGAGCGCGTGAGCGCCAGCGTGTGCTGCGCACCCAGCGCCTGCTGCGACACCTTGGTGACCTTGCCGTCGACCTTGATGGCCGGCGGAAAGTCGGCGGTGATGAACAGGTCGCTGCCGCTGCGGCTCACCATGAGCTTGAGCAGGTCGTTGATGAACTGGCTGGCTTGATCGCGTTCCATGAGAGCGCTCCTTGATCTGTTTAGTTTGATGCTGCCGGCGGCCGACCGCCGGGCCGCCCCAAGGCGGCCGCGCCTCCCCCTTGGGGGGTGGAGTTACACGCAGCGCAGCGAAGTGAAAAGCCGGGGGGCTTCATGGCTAGCCTGGGAAGTTCTCTGGGATCTTCGCCTTGCCGCGGGCTTCTGCAGCCGAGATGGTATTGCGGCGCACCAGTTCCGTCAGGTTCTGGTCGAGCGTCTGCATGCCCGAGCCCTGGCCGGTCTGGATGGTGGAGTACATCTGCGCGACCTTGGCCTCGCGGATCAGGTTGCGGATGGCCGGCGTGCCCAGCATGATCTCGTGCGCCGCCACGCGGCCCTGGCCGTCCTTGGTCTTGCACAGCGTCTGCGAGATCACGGCCTGCAGCGACTCCGACAGCATGGCGCGGATCATTTCCTTTTCCTCGCCGGGGAACACGTCGATGATCCGGTCGATGGTCTTGGCCGCCGACGAGGTGTGCAGCGTGCCGAACACCAGGTGGCCCGTCTCGGCCGCCGTCATGGCGAGGCGAATAGTTTCCAGGTCGCGCAGCTCGCCCACCAGGATGGCGTCGGGGTCTTCGCGCAGTGCGGAGCGCAGCGCGTTCGAGAACGACAGCGTCATCGGCCCCACTTCGCGCTGGTTGATCAGGCACTTCTTCGATTCGTGCACGAACTCGATCGGGTCTTCCACCGTGAGGATGTGGCCGTACTCGTTTTCGTTGAGGTAGTTGACCATGGCCGCCAGCGTGGTCGACTTGCCCGAGCCCGTGGGGCCCGTCACCAGCACCAGTCCGCGCGGCTTGAGGGCGAGTTCGCCGAAAATCTTCGGCGCATTGAGCTGCTCCAGCGTCAGGATCTTCGAGGGAATGGTCCGGAACACCGCGGCCGCGCCGCGCGCCTGGTTGAAGGCATTCACGCGGAAGCGCGCGAGGCCGTCGATCTCGAAGGAGAAGTCGACCTCCAGGAACTCTTCGTAGTGCTTGCGGTGCGTGTCGCTCATGATGTCGTACACCATGGCGTGAACGCCCTTGTGATCGAGCGCATCGACGTTGATGCGGCGCACGTCGCCGTTGACGCGGATCATGGGCGGCAGCCCTGCGGAAAGGTGCAGGTCGGAGGCTTTGTTCTTGACGCTGAACGCCAGCAATTGGGTGATGTCCACGGGGCTCCTCGGCTCGGTTCTGGTGACGTTTTGATACGATTTTGGACGATTATGACGATGATTGGCGACGACCTCCAGCAAGTAAACAACCGGATCGCAAAGGCATGTGTAACGGCCGGCCGCGCGCCCGCCGAGGTGAGGCTGCTGGCGGTGTCCAAGACCTTCGGGCCGCAGGCCGTGCGCGAGGCGCATGCGGCGGGCCAGTCGGCCTTCGGCGAGAACTACGTGCAGGAAGGCCTGGACAAGATCGAAGCCCTCGCCGACCTGCGCGCTTCCCTCGAGTGGCACTGCATCGGCCCCCTGCAAAGCAACAAGACGCGGCCCGTGGCCGAGCACTTCGACTGGGTCCACAGCATCGACCGGCTGAAGATCGCCGAGCGACTTTCTGCCCAGCGGCCGGCGCACTTGCCGCCGCTCGATGTATGCCTTCAGGTTAATGTGGACGGCGGCGCGAACAAGTCCGGCGTGCCGCCCGAAGAGGCGCTCGCGCTGGCGCGCGCTGTGGCGGTCTTGCCACATCTGCGGCTGCGCGGGCTCATGGCGATCCCCGAGCCGGCGGCCGATTTCGAAGCGCAGCGCGCGTTGTGCCTGCGCGCGCATGCGGTGTACCAGTCGATCCGCGACGCGGGCATCGCGCTAGATACGCTGTCGCTCGGCATGAGCGCCGATCTTGAAGCAGCGATCAGCGCCGGCAGCACGATGGTGCGCGTCGGCACGGCCATTTTCGGCGGCCGCTCGTACGGCAAGCCGGCCTGACCGGCCCGTGCTTCAGATCCCCAGCGGCAGGCGCGCGCTGCTTTTCACTTCTTCCATCACCGCATAGGTCCGCGTCTCGCGCACGCCCGGCAGCTGCCACAGCACGGTGCCGGCGAACTCGCGGTAGGCGGCCATGTCGGCCATGCGGGTCTTGAGCAGGTAGTCGAAGCCGCCCGCGACCATGTGGCATTCCATGATCTCGTCGCGCACCTGCACGGCCGCCTTGAACTGGTCGAACACGTTGGGGGTGGTGCGGTCGAGCAGCACCTCGACGAAGACGGTGAAGCCGCGGCCCAGCTTGTGCGGATCGAGCCGCGCCTCGTAGCCCAGGATGAAGCCGTCGCGCGTGAGCCGCTGCACCCGCGCCAGCACCGCGGTGGGCGAGAGCGCCACCGCCTCGGCCAACTTGAGGTTGGTGATGCGGCCATCCTCCTGAAGGATCTTCAGCAGCCGGAGATCGATGCGGTCCAGGTCGAGCATCGGAGGATTATCCGGCTCGAATGTCAATTTCTTGCAGAAGATGCGGCCTATGGGTGCTGGCCATAGGAAATAGAACCAGGGAGTTGCCGGCGGCCTACCCTTGCCTACCCAACGCGCCGCATCTGCGGGGTCGATGAGCCGCGGTGCCTATCGCTCGCCGGACGGAATCGTTCCCTCCCGCATGGCCTTGATGGCCTCGGCCTCCACGGCTTCGCGCGTGGCGGGCTGGCCGGTGCGCGCCACGGGCCAGGGTGCGCCCTGGCTCACGGCGCTCCATGCGGGCTGGTTGCGCGCCGTCTCCAGTTCGGCGACGACGCGATCGCGCGACGGATCCAGCCTGGCGTGGTCGGGGTGGCGCGTCACGCCGGCCTCGGTCGGCGCGAAGTGGTATTCGCTCGCGGCCGAAGCGGCCAGGGGCGCCAGCGCGGCGGCCGAAACGGCCACGGCGAGAAGGGGAAAGAGAAGTGTGCGGTGCAGCATGGTGATGGATGTCCCTTGGTTGTTCGCCGTCGCCGACATGGCGCCAGCCATGCCAGGCCTGGGCCGGCATGCCGGTCGAATCTAGGGAGGCAGGCCGTCAGGTGCCGCACGCCGCGATTACATCGGCGCAATGCGTGGTCCCAACGTCTCTTGCATAACCGTCAGCGCGGCGCGCATAAGCCATGGCGCGACGCGCGGTAGAGGTCTATCGTTGCGCCCACCCGAACAAACCAAGGGATATCCCATGAGCGAAAAACTCTCCTTCGTCAGCCCGACCGCCAACAGCCCGTGGGGCACGTATCTTTCGCAGGTCGACCGCGTCGTGCCGTACCTCGGCCCGCTGGCCCGCTGGGTCGAGACACTCAAGCGCCCCAAGCGCGCGCTGATCGTCGACGTGCCGATCGAGATGGACGACGGCACCATTGCCCACTTCGAGGGCTACCGCGTTCAGCACAACATGAGCCGCGGCCCGGGCAAGGGCGGCGTGCGCTTCCATCCCGACGTCACGCTGGAAGAGGTGATGGCGCTGTCGGCCTGGATGACCATCAAGACCGCGGCCGTCAACCTGCCGTACGGCGGCGCCAAGGGCGGCATCCGCGTCGACCCGAAGAAGCTCTCGCTGCAGGAGCTGGAGAAGGTCACGCGCCGCTACACCAGCGAGATCGGCATCATCATCGGCCCGCACACCGACATCCCCGCGCCCGACGTGAACACCAACGCGCAGATCATGGCGTGGATGATGGACACCTACTCGATGAACGTCGGCGGCACCGCCACCGGCGTCGTCACCGGCAAGCCGCTGCACCTGGGCGGTTCGCTGGGCCGCGTGAAGGCCACCGGCCGCGGCGTGTTCGTCACCGGCCGTGAAGCCGCTCGCCGACTGGGCATGGACCTGCGCGGCGCGCGCATCGCGGTGCAGGGCTTCGGCAACGTGGGCTCGGTCGCGGCGGAACTCTTCGCCGAAGCCGGCGCCAAGATCGTTGCGGTGCAGGACCACACCGGCACCATCGTCAACAGCAACGGCCTCGACCTGGCCAAGCTGGTGCCCATCTCGCGCACCGACGGCGTGGTCGGCTTCAAGGCCGGCGGCGACATCGTGCCGAACGAGGACTTCTGGGAAACGCCCTGCGACATCCTGATCCCGGCCGCGCTCGAAGGCCAGCTCACGGCCGAACGCGCACAGAAGACCACCGCCAAGCTGGTGCTCGAAGGCGCCAACGGCCCCACGGTGCCGATCGCCGACGACATCCTCGCCGAGCGCGGCGTGCTGGTGGTGCCCGACGTGATCTGCAACGCCGGCGGCGTGACGGTGAGCTACTTCGAATGGGTGCAGGACTTCTCGTCCTTCTTCTGGGACGAGGACGAGATCAACGTGCGCCTCGACCGCATCATGATGAACGCGCTCAACCACATCTGGGACACGGCGGACAAGCACAAGATCACGCTGCGCACGGCCACCTATGCGGTGGCCTGCGAACGAATCCTCATGGCACGCCAGGAACGCGGTCTGTACCCATGATTTTTTGACAGGAAGAGGCAGTACGCTCGGGGCATGACCACCGTGCCCGCGCAGAACCTCCCTTCCCTTCCCGCGGATGGCCTGGCCCGTCTGCAGGCTCTCATGGCCAGCGGGCGGCGCAAGCTGTTGGGCCTCGTCGGCGCGCCGGGCGCAGGCAAGTCCACGCTAGCTGCAGCACTGCTCCGCTCGGTGGGCGCCGACCGCGCCCAGGTCGTCCCCATGGACGGCTTCCACCTGGCCAACGTCGAGCTGCAGCGGCTCGGCCGCGCTGCCCGCAAGGGCGCCCCCGACACCTTCGACAGCGCCGGTTATGTTGCGCTGCTGCAGCGCCTGCGCGAGCAGCGGCCCGACGGCGGCATCGTCTACGCGCCCGAGTTCCGCCGCGAGATCGAGGAGCCGATCGCCGGCGCCATTGCCGTGCTGCCGTCGACGCAGCTGGTCATCACCGAAGGCAACTACCTGCTGCACGACGACGGCCCCTGGGCCGGCGCGGCGGCGATGCTCGACGAGGTCTGGTACGTGGACATCGACGACGCGGTGCGCGAAGAGCGCCTGGTGCGGCGCCACCAGCAGTTCGGCCGCAGCGCCGAGGAAGCGCGCGCCTGGGTGGCGAGCACCGACGCACCCAACGCGCGCCTGATCGCGGCGACGCGAATGCGCGCGCACCACGTGCTGCCCTGGTCCTGAAAATCCCGCGCGGCAGGGAACGCAAGCGGGGCGGCGCGCTCGAAGCCATGCCGGCGAGCCGCCGGTTAGCATTCGCCGCTCCATGCCGTCCACGCACCCCACCTGCTTCTCTCTTGCCCGCGCCCCGGTCCTCGTGCTGGGCCTGCTGTCCGCCTTCGTGCTCGCCGGCTGCGGCAGCGCCTCGCACCGCGTGTCGTACGAGCCCGAGGCCTTCGGCTCGACCACCACCCACACCCGCGACTACGAGGCCACCGAGGCCCAGACCTGCGAGGCCGCGCGCCGCGCGCTGCTGAGCCAGGGCTACATGATCACGGCCGCCAACACCGACCTCGTCACCGGGCGCAAGAGCTTCCAGCCTGCGGCCGAGGTGCACGTGGAGGTCGAGTTCCGCGTGGTCTGCGCGCGCGAGAACACGAGGGGCGGCAAGGCCAGCAAGAGCACCGTGGCCTTCGCGACCGCGCTGCAGGACCGCTACGGCATCAAGAAGGTGAACAACTCCGCCAGCCTCGGCGTGGGCGCGATCGGCTCGCTCTCGCTGCCGTTCTCGAGCAGCGACGACGCGATGGTGAAGGTCGCGAGCGAGACGCTGACCGACGAGCGCTTCTACGACCGCTTCTTCGCGCTGCTCGATCGTTTCCTCGACGGCCCGGAAGGAGAGGGCGAAGCCGCGGCACCCGCGGAAACGCCGGTCGCTTCACCGCCTGCCGCGGCGCCCGCCGTCACGCCCGCCGTCACGTATCCCGTGAACTCATCACCCAACCGGGGCTGACGCCCGGACGCCAAAGTACAAAGATGCGTCTTACAATCCGGGCATGGCTTCCCCCATCCCGGATCCGGCGCAATGCGCCTCGCGCCTGCGCGCCTCGGTGTCGCTGCTGTCGCGCCAGCTGCGCAGCGGCAGCGCCGGGCCCGATGGCCCGAGCGTGGCCAAGCTCAGCGTGCTCGGCCAGCTGCATCGGCACGGGCCGTGCACACCCACCGCGTTGGCGGGGCTCGAACGCGTCAAGCTCCAATCGCTGACCCGGCTGCTGGCCGAACTGGAAGCCGAAGGCTGGATCGGCCGCGCACCCCACCCGAGCGACGGGCGCCAATGGCTGCTGTCGCTCACGGCCGAGGGCGTGCGCCGTCTCAAGGCGCTCATGCGCAGGCGCGAGGCGGCGCTGGCCGAGGCGATCGGCGCCACGCTGGATGTCGGCCAGCGTGCCTTGCTGCTGCAGGCTTGCGGGCTCATCGATGGCATCGCAGCCGCGCTGGACAGCGATTCAGCGGCAGCCGAGTCATGATCGGCGCCCCGGCTCTCCAACGCCTGACGGACCCCTGGCGCCACGGCCGCTGGCGTCCGGGCGTACAGCTGGCGGCGGCAGTGGCCATCGCCTGGGGCGTGGCGGTCGTCCTGCATCTGCCCGAAAGTTTCTGGGCGGTGATGAGCGTGCTGATCGTCATGCGCCCGAGCGCCGGTTCGACGCTCGACGCCGGATGGAACCGGGTGCGCGGCACGGCCGCCGGCGCGCTGTGCGGCCTGGCCGGCGTCTGGATGCAGCATCACGGCACACCGGCGCTCGCGAGCACGCTGGCCGTCGTCATGCTGCTGTCCTTTGCCAGCGCGGCCGCGCCGGGCCTGCGCAGCGCGCCGGTGGCTGCGTTGATCATCCTGTCGGCCGGCGGCATCCCCGGCCAATCGGCGTTGCAGGTGGCGCTGCTGCGCATGGCGCAGATCGGCATCGGGGTGGGGGTGGCGTTGGCGGTCTCCACGGTCGTGTCCGAATACCACGCGGGTGCGCGTTTCGACGAGAGCTGCGCCGCGCTGCTGCACGGCATCGCGAAGCGCATGGTGGCCGCGCGGCAGCCCGCCGATGCCGAGGCGGAGCGCATCCATTCAGGCACGCGCGTCGCGCTGGGCCGGCTGGCCGTGCTGGCCGACGGCGCGGACCTGGAGGCGCGGTGGTGGCGCCGCGGTGATGCCACCGCGCGCGGCCCCTACCGCGACAAGGCCCGGCTGGCGGCGCGCATCTTCCAGGACGCCGTGGTGCTCGACCGCGTGTTCCGGCAAGCGCGGGACACGGCGGCCGACGCCACGTGGAGAGAAGCCGCACAGGCTGCCGGCACCGCCATCGCCGGCATGGCCGATGCGCTCGCGGGAAGGAGCACCCCGCCCGACCTCGACGAGCTCGGCCGCTGTGCGCAGGCGTCGCGCAGCGTGCCGTCGAATGCGCTCCTGGCCGCGCCGCTGAGCCTGCTCTTCGACGACTTGCGCCGCCTGCAGCACGTGCTCGGAGCCCGCTCGCCGTCATCCGCCTGACGGACCCAAGCCCTAGAATCTTCCGAAAATCAATCGTTTCGGAGAGGGACGGGCATGGAAGACCAGTCGCAGGATGCGCGCTACGCGCCGCCGCAATCCCATGTGGAGGACGTGCTGCAACCGGGCCGGGCGCAGCCCGGAGAACTTGCATCGCGCGGCAGGCGCTTCCTGGCCGCGATGCTCGATGGCGGCATCTCCATCGCCGCGATCTGGCTCCTCGCGAAGTTCACGCCGATCAATCTCTGGGAAGACGACGGCCTCGGCCTCTGGGTGCCCCGGCCCGCCGATGCGGCCGCCGGCATCGTTCTCTACCTCGTGCTGCACGGCTACCTGCTGGTCACACGCGGCCAGACCATCGGCAAGGCGCTGTTCAGGATCCGCATTGCCCGGCCCGACGGAACGCAGGCGCCGATCGGCCGCATCCTCGGCCTGCGCGACAGCCCGATGTTCGTGATGAGCATCTGGCCGCTGCTCGGGCCGATCTACATGCTCGTCGACTGCCTCTTCATCTTCCGTGCATCGCGCCGCTGCCTGCACGACCAGATCGCCGACACCGTCGTGCTGCAGGCCTGAGCTGAGCGCCACGCCAGTGCGCCTCGACACGCTCTACACCGCCGAGACCCCGGAAGGCATCGCACTCTCGCTGCGCCCGGCCGGCCTGGTCGCGCGCGGGCTGGCGTACCTCATCGACTTCGCGATCCGGCTCGGCATCTTCGTCGCGATCTCGATCACCGCCGGCATGCTGGGCAAGATGGGTGTCGGCATCCTGCTGATCAGCTACTTCTGCCTCGAGTGGCTCTACCCGGTGGTCTTCGAGCTCACGCGCGCCGCGGCCACGCCCGGCAAGCGCGCGATGGGGCTGCGCGTGGTGATGGACTCGGGCCTGCCGGTGACGCCCGCCGCCGCGCTGACCCGCAACCTGCTGCGCGCGGCCGACTTCGTGCCGTCCTTCTATGGCGCGGGCATCGTGTCGATGCTGTGGCGGCGCGACAGCAAGCGGCTGGGCGATCTTGCGGCCGGCACGCTGGTGGTGTTCAGCGACCAGGTGAGCCTGCATGGCAGCGTGCCCGCAGCCGAACCGCAGGCGCCCGCGCGGCCGTTGACGGCGCGCGAGCAGGTGGCCATCGTGTCGTGGGCCGGGCGCGCGACGCGCCTGACCCCGGAGCGCTTCGACGAACTCGCACGCGTCGCCGAACCGGTGCTGGGCCCCGACACTTCCGGCGCTTCCGCGTCGCAGCGCCTGCTCGGCGTGGCGCAGTGGGTGCTGGGCCGCCGCGCCGGCGCCGATGCGCGAGGAGCAGCAGAAGGAAGAGGGCCATGACGCCGATCGATTTCGAAGCCGCCTATGCGCCGCTGTGGGCCGAACTCGAAGCCGTCGTCCGCGTCGCGGAGACCCGACGCAAATTCGACGGCGCGCGGCTCGCCACGCTGTACCGCCGCGTGTGCGAGCACCTGGCGCTGGCGCAGGCGCGCGCCTACCCGATCCACCTCACGCAGCGGCTCGAGGGCTTGACGCAGAGCGCGCACCGGTTGATCTACCGGCAGCACGACTACGGCCTGGCACGCTTCGCCCGGCTGGCGCTGGTCGACTTTCCCGAGGCGGTGCGGGCGCACCGCGGCTACCTGCTGGTGTCGGCGCTGATGTTCGTGCTGCCCCTGTTGGCCGCCGGCTGGGCGGCCTATCGCGACCCCGGCTTCATCCTGCACCTGCTCGACGCCAGCGCCGTTCGGCAGTTCGATTCCATGTACGGCGATGGCGCCGAGTCGCTGGGCCGCACGCGCAATGCAAGCGACGACTGGCAGATGTTCGGCTTCTACGTGATGCACAACATCGGCATCGGCTTTCGCTGCTTCGCGGCCGGCATCTTCGCCGGCGTGGGCAGCGCCGCGGTGGTGGTGTTCAACGGCGTCCAGATCGGAGCGGTCGGCGGCTACCTGATCGCCTCGGGGCATGCCGGGAACTTCTGCTCCTTCGTGGTCACGCACTCGGCCTTCGAGCTCACGGCGATCGTGCTGGCCGGCGCGGCCGGCCTGCGGCTCGGCTATTCGTGGGTCGCGCCCGGAAGACACACGCGGCTCGAGGCCCTGCGGCTGGCCGCGCGCCATGCCGTGGTGATCGTCTACGGCGTCATCGGGCTGCTGCTGATCGCTGCCGCGGTCGAGGCTTTCTGGTCGTCGGCGCGCTGGATCGCGCCGGCCGTGAAGTACGGCGTGGGCGGCGCCTGTTGGGCACTGGTGCTGGCATACCTGGGCTGGCAAGGCCGGCCGCGCGCCGCTGCTGCTGCTGTCGCAAAGGCCGATGAACATGCAGGTTGACGGCCTCGCCATTGCACTGCGGCCGCGCCCCATGGCCGAGGCCGCCGACCTGGGCGTCCAGCTGGTGCGCAACCATGCGCGTTCGGTGTGGCGCACCTTCCTGCCGGTGTATGTGGTGACTGTGCTGCTGGCCTTGTGCACGTTCGAGATCGCCGGCTGGCTGCCCAGCCTGCTGATCTTCTGGCTCAAGCCCTGGTTCGACCGCAGCCTGCTGTTCGTTCATTCGCGCGCGGTGTTCGGGCAGGAGACGCGCTGGGCCGACCTGTGGCACAACCGCCGCGCCGTGTGGGGCGGGCAGCTGCTGCGCACGCTGGTGTGGCGGCGCTTCTCGCCCTGGCGCTCGTTCACCCAGGCGATCGAGCAGCTCGAAGGCCAGCGCGGCAGCGCCCGGCGCAAGCGGCGCACGCAGCTGCTGCGCGGGCGGCGCGGCGCGGCCACGGGAATGCAGCTGGTGTTCGCGAACGTGGAAATGTCGCTCGACATCTGCCTGCTGTCGCTGCTGTTCTGGTTTGCGCCGGAAGGCAGCGTGAGGGACCTGTTCGGCTGGCTCACGCAATCGGACAGTTCGCTGCAGAGCCTGCTGACCGCGGGGGCCTATGCGCTGGTCGTCGGCGTGCTGGAGCCGTTCTACGTGGCGGCGGGTTTCGCGATGTACCTCAACCGCCGGGTGGAACTCGAGGCCTGGGACATCGAACAGGAGTTCCGCCGTGGGTTCCTGTGACACCCCCAGGCTTCGCGCACTTCGTGTCGCTGCGCCTTCCCCCTTTCAGGGGGCGATGCCAGCGGCCCGGCAAAGCCGGTTCCGCGGTAGCCCTGGAAGAGGGTTGATCGTCGCATTGCTCGTGTTGTGGGGCGCAGGGGCGCTGCCGGCAGCCGTGGCCGCAACTGAGGCATCGCCGACGCGCGAGCAGGTGAAGGCTGCGGTCGACAAGGTGCGCGCCGATCCGAACATGCCCGGCACCAAAACCGAGAAGAAGCTCCGCTTCAAGGAACGGGACGACGAGGAAGACGAAGCCGAGAAGAAGTCCGATAGCCTCGACTGGCTGCGCGATTTCGTGAAGGCGGCGGCCGAAGGGGCGCGCTGGCTCGTGTGGGGGCTGGGCGCGCTGGCGCTGGCCTGGCTGGCGATTCGCCTTCACCGATGGATGCAGGTGCGTGCCGGCGGCGCGCGGCCCGGCAAGGCGCTGCTGCCCAGCCATGTCGGCAGCCTCGACATCCGGCCCGAAAGCCTGCCCGACGACATCGGCAATGCCGCCGCCGCGCTATGGCAGCGCGGCCAGCACAGGCCCGCGCTGTCGCTGCTGTACCGCGGTGCGCTGTCGCGCCTCGTGCATGCGCACGAAGTGCCGGTGCGGGCCGCGAGCACCGAGGGCGAATGCATGCAGCTCTCCGCGACCCGGCTGGCGCCTGACTCGCAGGCTTTCTTCGTGCGGCTGGTCGGGGCCTGGCAACTGGGGGCGTACGGCGGGCGGCTGCCTTCCACCGCACAGGTGCTGGCGGTCTGCAGCGAGTTCGACCTGCGCCTGCCCGCGACCGCGCCGGCCGGCAGTCCGAAAGGCGTGGCCGCATGAGCGCCTGGCTGGTCCGCATCGGCTCGGTGCTCGTGCTGGCACTGATCGGCTTCTGGCTGGTCTGGGCCACCGAATGGGCCGACACCGAGGTGCCGACACCCGCGAGCGGCGAGGCCAGGACGAATTCCTTCTATGCGGCGCAGGCGATGCTGCGCGAACTCGGCATGCAGGTGGTCAAGCGCGACGACCTGGACGCCATGCCCCCCGCACAGGCACGGCTGGTGCTCGCCTCCGGCCACTGGGACATGTTCCCCGAGCGCGAGCGGCGCCTGCGCGAGTGGGTGGAGCAGGGCGGACACCTCGTGATGCCCAGCCATCTGGTCGACAGCGACCTGCTGGAAAGCTGGATTCCGCTGGTCAAGGAAAAGCCGGCAGCGGCGGACGAGAAGAAAGAGCCACCCGTACCGAGGACGAGACTGCCCAGGTCGCCATTCGCCGAACCCGCCAGGGACGCGGATTGCCGTGCGGTGACCGAACCCGAGACCGTGCCCGCGAGCTTCGCCGGCGGCCGCGGCTTCCGGATCTGCACCTGGGCGTCCGCGGCGCGCTACCGGCCCGCCGACAAGCAGCAGCCGCCGCTGTGGGCGGTGGCGGGCAAGCGCGGCACCGAGGCGATCCGCGTTCAGGCCGGACGCGGGACCGTCACCGTGATGCCCCTGGGCCTGTGGCACAACGAGGGCCTGACACGCGCCGACAACGCGCTGCTCACCGCCGCCGCGGTGCAGGCGCGCAGCGGCGCCGAAGTCTGGTTCGTCGCCGAGGAAACGCGCGAACCCTTCCTGCGCTGGCTCTGGCACAAGGGCTGGGCGGCACTGATCGTGGGCATGCTCGCGCTGGCCGCCGCGCTCTGGCGCGCGGCCATGCGCTTCGGGCCGCTGATGCCCTCGGTTGGCACGCACCGGCGCTCCATGGCCGAGCAGGTGCGCGGCACCGCCGGCTTCCTGCACATGCATGGCGCCGACGCGCTGCATGCGGCGCAACTGCGCGCGCTGCACGAGTCCGCCGGCCGCCAGCTGCGCGGCTACGCGCGCCGCGATGCGTCGGCACGCGCCGCGGCCATCGCCCAGGCCACCGGCCTGGAGCCCGCGATGCTCGTGCGGGCGATGGCCGCGCGAGCGCGCCATGCCGGCGCCATGTCGGTCGACCTGGAGGTGCTGGAAACCGCGCGCCGCCGGCTCGATGCCCACGGGCCGTTCATGCCTTCATCCGATTCTTCCTCCACATCCTGAACCGAGAGACGTCCATGCAAGCCATCCAACCCGAAGAACTCACGCGCGCGGCCCAGTGGCTGCAGACGCTGCGCGCCGAGGTCGGCCAGGCCGTGGTCGGCCAGATCGAGGCGGTCGACCAGACGCTGGTGGCGCTGGTCGCCTCGGGCCACGTGCTGATCGAAGGTGTGCCGGGGCTCGGCAAGACCCTGCTCGCGCGGGCCCTCGCACAGGCGATGACGCTGCGCTATGCGCGGGTGCAGTTCACCCCCGACCTGATGCCCTCCGACATCACGGGCCACGCGGTGCTCGACCTCGCCACGCGCGGCGAAAGCAGCCTCGGCACGCTGCGCGTGCACCAGGGGCCGGTGTTCACCAACCTCCTGCTGGCCGACGAAATCAACCGCGCGCCCGCCAAGACGCAGAGCGCGCTGCTCGAAGTCATGCAGGAGTACCAGGTCACGCTCGAAGGCACGGCCATGCCGCTGCCGAAGCCCTTCATGGTGATGGCCACGCAGAACCCGATCGACACCGAGGGCACCTACCCGCTGCCCGAGGCGCAGCTCGACCGTTTCCTGCTGAAGATCGACATCGGATTTCCGAGCCACGGCGAAGAGAACGCCATCGTGCAGCTGACCACGCGGCACCGCGCAGGCAACCAGTTTCCGCTCGAGGCCGTGCGCCCCTGCCTCGACGAGGCGCAGGTGCTCGAACTGCAGCGGCTGGCCTGCCTGGTGCAGGCCGACGAGCGCGTGATCGACTACGCGGTGCGCATCGCACGCGCCACGCGCGACTGGCCGGGCCTTTCCTCCGGCGCCGGGCCGCGCGGCGCCATGGCCCTGGTGCGCGCCGCCCGCGCCGCCGCGCTGATGGCCGGGCGCGACTTCATCACCCCCGATGACGTGGCGCGCCAGGCGCTGCCGGCGCTGCGGCACCGCGTGATGATCTCGCCCGACGCGCAGCTCGAAGGCCTGGGCGTCGACACCCTGCTGCGCGCCGCGCGCGACAGCGTGGAAGCCCCGAGGTTATGACACTCCCCCCCAGGCTTCGCGCACTTCGTGTCGCTTCGCCAACCCCCTGCCGGGGGCAACACCTGCGGCCCGGCGAAGCCGGTTCCGCGGTGTTTCCCGAAGGGGCGGTGCTCCGTTGATGCGCCTGCTGCCAATCCCCGCGCGCGCGGCCGTGCTGGCGCTGGCCGGCCTGGCAGCGGCCGCCTCCGCGGCGCTGCTGCTGGGCGCGCCGGTGGGATACGTCGCCGCCGTGGCGGGCGCGCTGCTGGCGGCGGGGCTCGTGCTTGCGGGCGTCGACCTCTGGCACAGCCTGCGCCTTTGGCGCGCCGCGCCGCTGCGCATCGAGCGCAAGCTGCCCGGTGCGTTCTCGCTCGGCGTGCCCACGGTGCTCACGCTCACGCTGGTGAACGAAGGCGCACGGGCCTGGCAGGTGTCGGTGTTCGACGAGCTCGACACGCACTTCGCCTTCGAGGGCCTGCCCCAGACGGTCATCGTGCCGGCGCTCTCGCACATCGCGCTGCGCTACACCGCCACCGCGACGCAGCGCGGCGTTGCGCAGTTCGGCGCCACCCAGCTGCGCTGGCGCACGCGCTTCGGCTGCTTCGACATGCGCCAGACGCTGGGCGAGCCGCGCCGGCTGCGCGTGTACCCCAACTTCGCCGCACTGGCGCGCTACGCCTGGCTGTCGGGTGACCGGCGGCTGGCGCAGATCGGCATCAAGACCTACGCGCAGCGCGGGCTCGGCACCGACTTCCGCCAGCTCGCCGACTACAAGACCGGCGATTCGCTGCGCCACATCGACTGGAAGGCCACGCAGCGCCAGCGCCGCCCGATCGTGCGCGAGTTCCAGGACGATCGCGACCAGTGCGTGCTGTTCCTGCTCGACTGCGGCCGCCGCATGCGTGCCGACGAAGGCGCGCTGGCGCAGCAGGCCGGCAGCCATTTCGACGAGGCGCTCAATGCGCTGATGCTGCTGAGCTACGTGGCGCTGAAGGAGGGCGACGAGGTCGGCGCCATGACCTTCGGCTGCCTTGCCGAGGAGCGGCGCGACTTCGCCCCGCGCAAGGGCACCGCCACCCTCAACGCGTTGATGAACCGGCTGCACGACATCCAGCCCGGCGCCACCCATTCGGACTACCTGCTGGCCGCGCAGGAACTGCTGCGCGTGCAGAGAAGGCGCGCGCTGGTCATCGTGCTGACCAATTTCCGCGACGAAGATTCCGCCGAACTGCGCCCCGCCATCAAGCTGCTGCGCCGCAAGCACCTCGTGCTGGTCGCGAGCCTGCGCGAGCGGGTGCTCGGGCGCATCGCCAATCAGCCGCTGGTGCATGCGCGCGACGCGGTCGACGTGGCCGCGGCGCACCTGTTCGAGCAGTCGCGCCGCGACGCCTTTGCGCGCGTGGTCGGCAACGATCCGCTGTCGGTCGACGTGGAACCGGCCGACCTTGCGGTGGCGTTGGTGAATCGCTATCACGCAGTCAAAAGGGCTGGCCTTTTGTAGGCACCCTTGTTCACAATGTTCGTTCAACAACAGAGGAGAAGCGCATGACAGAGATGGTGAATCCCTATGCCGCGCCGAGGGCGGAAGTGGCCGATGTGTATGGCGGCGAAGCCCGAGTGCAGCCCGTGAAGCTGTTGTCCTCCAAGGGGCGGATCGGGCGGCTGCGCTATCTGTCTTACAGCCTCGTGGGCTACTTGCTGTTCGCGATCGTGGTCGGCGTGATCGTTGCGATCTTCGCGAGCTCATTGAGTTCGACCCTCGCGTCGCTGTTGCCGCTGCTGATCGTCATTCCCTATTTCGTGTTCTTCACGCTGCTTTCGATCCAGCGCAGCCACGACATGGGATGGACCGGTTGGACCGTGCTGCTGTGCCTCATTCCGCTCGTGAGCCTGGTCTGGGTGTTCAACCCCGGTACGAAGGGCGTCAATCGCTTCGGCGCGCCGCCACCGCCGAACGGCGTCGGCGTCATCATCGGCGCCTTGCTTCTTCCCGTCATCGCGGCGATCGGCATCCTCGCGGCCATCGCGCTGCCGGCCTACCAGCAGTACGCGGTCAAGGCCAAGGCCGCGCAGGCCGCCAAGCCCTAACGCACCAGCGTCGACTTGCCGAACAGGCTCTCGATGAGTTCGACCGCCACCTCGGCCGTCTGGTTGCGCACGTCGAGCGCGGGGTTCAGCTCCACCACGTCGAGCGAGCCCAGCCGTCCGGTGTCGGCGATCATTTCCATGCACAACTGCATCTCGCGGTAGGTCGGCCCGCCTCGCACGCCGGTGCCCACGCCGGGCGCGTCGGCCGGGTCGAGGCAGTCGAGGTCGAAGCTCACGTGCAGATGCGTGTCGTCGTCCACGTCCTGCAGCGCCTCGGTCATGGTCGTGCGCATGCCGTGCTCGTCGATGTGGCGCATGTCGAACACGCTCAGGCCCAGCGTGCGGATGGCCTCCTTCTCGTCGCTGTCGACGCTGCGGATGCCGATGAAGCGGATGGCGTCGTGGTGCAGCGCCGCGCGCTCGCCGCTCCAGCCCGTGAGCACCGCGGGCCCGTGGCCCAGCAGGCACGACACCGGCATGCCGTGCAGGTTGCCGCTGGGGCTCGTGGTCTCGGTGTTGACGTCGGAGTGCGCGTCGAGCCACAGCACGCGCAGCTTCTTGCCGCGCTTGCGCGCATGCCATGCCACCGCGCTGATGGAGCCGATGGCCAGGCAGTGGTCGCCGCCCATCATCAGCGGCACATGGCTGGCGCCCAGCGCGGTGTCGACGGCCGCGTACACCGAGCGGTTCCAGGCGATCACCTCGTCGAGATGGCGCAGCCCGTTGGCCGGCGGCGCCCACGGCGTGGCGGGGCCCGCGAGGTTGCCGCGGTCGACAACGACGTAGCCCTGCCGCGCCAGCGCTTCCGGCAGGCCCGCCACGCGCAGGGCGTCGGGGCCCATGCCGGCACCGCGCACGCTGGCGCCGACGTCGGTCGGCGCGCCGATCAGTTCGAGGGTGACGTTGGCGTTGCTCATTTCAACTCCTCAGGTGGTGCCACAGGTACGCATAGCCCAGCGCGTCCATGAAGGCGGACTCCTTGTTGTCCGCGGCCGCGCTGTGGCCGCCTTCCATGTTCTCGTAGAAGCTGCTGGCGTACCCCAGTGCGGACAGCTTTGCGTGCATCTTGCGCGCATGCACCGGGCCCACGCGGTCGTCGCGCGTGGAGGTGGTGAACAGCGCGGGCGGATAGGCCTGGCCCGGCTTCGCGTTCTCGTAGGGCGAGAAGGTCTTGATCCATTCCCATTCCTCGGGCTGGTCGGGGTCGCCGTATTCCGCGATCCACGAGGCGCCCGCCGACAGGTGCGTGTAGCGCCGCATGTCGAGCAGCGCCACCTCGCTCACGATGGCGCCGTAGAGCTGTGGATACAGCGTGAGCATGTTGCCCATCAGCAGGCCGCCGTTGCTGCCGCCCATCGCGCCAAGGTGCGCGGGCGAGGTGATCCCGCGCGCGAACAGGTCTTGCGACACGGCCGCGAAGTCTTCGCAGGTGCGCAGCCGGTTTTCCTGCAGCGCGGCCTGGTGCCAGCGCGGGCCGTACTCGCCGCCACCGCGGATGTTGGCGATGACGTACACGCCGCCCTTGTCGAGCCACGCGCGGCCGATGCTGCCGCTGTAGCTCGGCTGCAATGAAATCTCGAAGCCGCCGTAGGCGTACTGCAGCGTGGGGTTGCGGCCGTTGGCCTGCAGGTCCTTCGGGGCGATCTCGAAGTAGGGCACGCGCGTGCCGTCCTTCGAGGTCGCGAAATGCTGGCTCACGCGATGGCGCGAGGCATCGAAGAAGGCGGGGCTGTCCTTCAGCACCTGGGGCTCGCCCTGTCCGATGGTGCCGATGTAGAGCGTGGTCGGCTGCAGGAAACCGCTCACCGTGAGGAAGTAGTCGTCGTTCTCGTCCTCGTCGATGCCGCCCGCGGCGATGGTCGAGAGCTCGGGCGCGCCGCCCAGGCTCTCGCGCCTCCATGGCCCCCTTCCGTCGGCGGGAGGCGTGAGCACCTCGAGGCGGTTCACCACGTCGTGCATCACGTTGACGATCAGGTGATGGCGCGTCCACGAGTGGCTGTCGAGCGCGGTGGTGTCGTCGGGCTCGAACAGCACCGTGAGCTCGCGCCGGCCGGCCATGTAGTCGTCGAACTTCGCAGCCAGCAGCGAGCCCGACCTGTAGGTGGCGCCGCCCACGGTCCAGTCGGTGCGCGGCTCGATCAGCATCCACTCGCGCGTGATCTCGGCCAGCGAGTCGTCGGGCACGTCGATCTTGGCGAGGGTGCCGTCGGCGCCGCGCAGCCAGGTCTCGCTCTCGTAGAAGTCGATCTGGCGCGAGACGAAGTCGCGCTCGAAGCCGGGCGTGTTGTCGCGGTAGGCGCTGATGGACATGTCCTCGTGCAGGCCTTCGTACACCGTGGCCGCGCTCGCGAGTGGCGTGCCGCGCCGCCACTCTTTCACGATGCGCGGATAGCTGGAGCTGGTCATCGAGCCGGGGCCGAAGTCGGTGGCCACGTAGAGCTGGTCGATGCCTTTCCATCCCACGTGGTTCTTGGCCTCGGGCAGCGAGAAGCCGCCTTCGACGAACTGCTTCGATTCGAGGTCGAACTCGCGCACCACGTCGGCATCGGCGCCACCGCGCGACAGCGAGACCAGGCAGCGCTTGTAGTCGGGCTCCAGGCAGTCGGCGCCGTGCCAGACCCAGTTCTCCTTGTCGGCCGCGGCCAGCGCGTCGAGGTCGAGCACGCTCTCCCACGCGGGCTGCGGCTTGCGGTACTCGTCCAGCGTGGTGCGGCGCCACAGGCCCTTGGGGTGCTCCTTGTCGCGCCAGAAGTTGTAGAAGAAGGGACCGATCTTGCGCACCATCGGAATGCGGTCGTCCGAGTCGAGCACCTCGAGGATGCCCTGCTGGAGCGCCTCGAACGCGGGCGACTGCGCATAGGCCTGCACGGTGATCGCGTTCTGTTCGCGGGCCCAGGCGAGCTGCTTCTCGCCGTCGATGTCTTCGAGCCAGAGCTGCTCGTCTTGCGGATGCTGCGGGGGGAGGCTGGATGTCATGGCCTCAGTGTACGGAGCCCGTGTGAAAGAGGGCCTTGTGAGCAGTTGCCGCATGCCCGCCAGGCGCCCGACACTTTTTCGCTACTTCGGGCAAACCCCTGTCGCGCCGATGCCTTCCCCCCGGTGGAAACACTGAAGAACGCGGGGCCCACGAATGCAGTGCCCGCGCTATCCTGCTTAGGGTCTGTCATCAATCAAACGCCCTCGCGCTGGCCCCGCCATGCGGCGTTGCCCTTCACTTGCGTAGCGATGCTACGCGGCGTTCAGGGCGCCTTGCACTGCACCGCGCAGCAGGGGTTCGCGAGGGCGTTTGATTGATGACAGACCCTAGCGGCGCATGCCCCACCAAGGAGAGACAACACATGAAACACCTGAGCGGTCTTGATGCCACCTTCCTGCACATGGAAACGCCGGAAATGCCGATGCACGTGGGCTCCCTGAACGTGCTCGACCTGCCCAAGGGCTACAAGGGCGACTTCTACGAAGACGCCAAGAGCTTCATGGCCAGCCGCATCCACCTGGCCGACGTGTTCACGCGCAAGCTCGCGCTGATGCCCTTCGACATGAGCAACCCGGTGTGGGTCGAGGACGACGACATCGACCTCGACTACCACGTGCGCCACATCACGCTGCCCAAGCCCGGCACCAACCGCCAGCTGCAGCAGTACGTGGCGCGGCTGCATTCCTCGCTCATCGACCGCAGCCGGCCGATGTGGGAGTTCTACATCATCGACGGCCTCAAGAGCGGGCAGGTGGCGCTCTACACCAAGGTGCACCACGCGGGCATCGACGGGCAGGCCGGCGTGGAAGTGGGCAAGGCCATCTTCGACCTCGAGGCCACCGGCCGCGTGGTGAAGCCGCCGCGTTCGCGCCCGCGCGGCAGCGGCTACCAGCTGGGCATGGCGGAGCTTGCGACCGCGGCGCTGCGCAACACCGCGCAGCAGTACGTGAAGCTCTTCAAGATGGCGCCGGCCATCGCGCGTGCCATCGGCGGGCTGGCCAAGCCCGACGAGAAGGCGGCCGAGAAGGACACGGCCGCCGCGCCGAAGAAGTTCAACCTCTTCGCGCCGCGAACCTCGCTCAACGTGTCGATCACCAACCAGCGCACCTTCGCCGGGCGCACCATCTCGCTGGCCGAGACCAAGTACATCGCCAAGCACTTCGGCGTGTCGCTCAACGACGTGGTCATGGCCACCGTGTCCGGCGCCCTGCGCCACTACCTGGCCGACAACAACGAACTGCCGGCCAAGCCGCTGGTGGCCGGCGTGCCGGTCAGCCTGCGCGAGGCCGGCGACCAGACGGCCAACAACCAGGCCAGCATGATCCTCGTGAGCCTGGCCACCGACATCACCGACCCGGTGCAGCGGCTGAAGGCGATCAACGCGTCGTCGACCTCGTCGAAGTCGACCATGAACCGCTTCAAGGCGGTGATCCTCGACGATTTCCCGACCTTCGCCGCGCCCTGGCTGATGTCGGGCATTGCCTCGATGGTGGGGCGCTCTGGCATCGTCAACCTGCTGCCGCCGGCGGCCAACGTGGCCATCTCGAACGTGGCCGGGGCGCCGTTCCCGATGTACTTCGCGGGCGCGCTGGTCACCTGCTACTACCCGGTGTCGATCGCCAGCCACGGCACGGCGCTCAACGTGACGGTGCAGAGCTACAACGGCCGCATGGACTACGGCCTGATCGCCTGCCGCCGCGCGGTACCCGACATCACCGAGATCGGCGACTACATGCTGGCCGAGCACAAGCTGCTGATGGAGCTGACGCAGAAGCACCCGGCGGCCACCGGTGCGGCGCCCGCGCCGGTGCCGGCCAAGATGGCCGAAGACCCGTCGGACGAGGCCGCGCCCACGCCCGCGCCCGTTGCCGCGAAGAAGAAGCCTGCCGCGCGCAAGAAGGCTCCCGTGAAGGCTGCCGTGAAGAAGGCGCCCATCAAGGTCGCGCCCAAGCCACCGGCCCGCAAGGCCGCTCCGGCCAAACGCTCCGGCACCCCCCGGGCCGCTGCGGCATGATCGGCGCACGGGGCCCGGCGGCCTGCTGAAAATTGGGGCAGTTGGACTAGTTTTCCGACCGTTCTAGTTTTTCAGGCCTAGGCCCCGCGGAAGAAGATAGGCCCATCGCGACAGACACACCCGTTTCCTTCGCGAGCCCATCAACTTCAAGGAAATCACTCTCATGTCCACGCAAACCACCATCGCTTCCGCAGCCGTTCATGTCGTCGGCCAGTACAACGACGCCGGCAAGACCCTGGTCGGCGCCTACCGCACCGGCGTGCATCGGCTCCTGGGCGGTGCCGCTTCGCGCTACAGCGAGTTCCTCGGCAGCCGCCAGATTCCGCTGGTGAGCGAGCAGGTCAAGGCCAACCTGATCGGCGCGCAGGAAAAGATCAATGGTTTCCTGGCCAACCGCCTGGATATCGACACCAGCCGCATCGTGTCCGTGATGGACCGCGTTGCAGCCGGCACCACCAGCGGCATCGAAGCCGTTGCTGGCCGCGTGGCCCGCGTCGAGTCGCCGGTCGCCACCTCGGTGATCAATGCCCTGGGCGCGCTGAACCAGCCGATCGCCGCCGTCTCGGTGCAGATCGCCGACAAGATCGCCGCCGGCACGAAGCAGATCGAAGCCCGCGTGAGCGGCGCCGAAGAAGCCAGGCCCGTTCGCACGGTGAAGGCCAAGGCCGCCGCCGCCAAGAAGCCGGTTCGCCGCGCTGCTGCCCGCAAGGCGGCCTGACCCCGGGGCGCGTGAAAGCGCCCTTTTCTTTTTTCCGGCATCTGGAGCACTGCATGGCGACCCGTCCTGACGAAACTGCAAAGCTGAAGAAGAGGGCGGCGCCTGCGAAGAAGATGCCGGCTGCCAGGAAGGCGACCGCGGCAACCAAGAAGTCCGCGGAGCCCGGCAAGGCTGAAGTCTTGCTGCGCGCCGGCCTGAAGGCACTGGACAACGTGCGCAACGACGTCGCCAAGCGCCAGGCCAACGTGATCGAGGGCCTGCTCGGCATCGGGCAGGGCAAGGTCCCCGGGCTCGACAGCTTCGGCATCCGCAAGTTCGAGGACGTTTTCGACCAGCGCGTCGCCACCGCCATGCAGCGCCTGGGCATGCCCGGCGCAGAAGAAGTGCAGGCCCTGCGCGACGAGGTCGCGCAACTGCGCGCACGCGTGGCGCAACTCGAAGGCACCGGCGCCGCCGCCCCCCGTGGCCGCGCCAAACGCTGAGCGGCAACCCGACAAGCCGGTTGTGGCCAGTTCCAACACCACACGCGACCGCATCCTGCAGGCCAGCCTCGCGCTGTTCAACGCGCAAGGCCTCGCGGCCGTGTCGACCCACAAGATCGCGGCCGAGCTCGGCATCAGCCCGGGCAACCTGCACTACCACTTCAAGGCCAAGCAGCTGATCGTCGAATGGCTGTTCCGGCGCTTCGAGCAGCGGCTCGAGGCCCTGAACGGTTCGTCGGCATCGATCGCCGCCATCGACGACCTCTGGCTTGCGCTGCACCTGCGCTTCGAGGCCATCGACGAATACCGCTTCATCTACCGCGACATGGCCTTCCTGGCCAGCGAATACCCGGCGCTGGGCCAGCGCGCGCAGGCCCTCACCGCGCAGAACCTGCTGGCTGCGCAAACGCTGTGCGAAGGCCTGGTGGCCTCCGGCGTGATCGAGACCAGTGCCGAGCAGGCCCGCATCCTGGCGCTGCAGATGGTCTTCACCACCACCTGCTGGCTGTCCTTCGAGCGGCTCGTGCCGGGGCGCGACGCGCTGGCGCAGGCCGACCCCGGTTTGGCGGCTTTCTACACGCTCACGCTGGTTTCTCCGTATGTTTCCAGCGAATCGAGGGCTTACCTTGATTACCTGAGGCGCAAATACCTCGGTTAAATGTCGCTGTCGTCCGACGGGGCATTGGTTCCGTCGGCCTCATGTTCGTCTTGAAGCAGATAAAAACCACAAAGGAGCCATCCTTCATCATGACCACTGCCACCTACGCCAAGGAACCTGTCGCGCCGCCGTCGCGCCTGCTGCTGCTGGCCGAAGCCCGCGCGCTCTGGGAAACCGGCGCCGGCATCGCCATGTGGCCGCTGCTGCAGCTCACGCCGCGCGGCGATGGACACCCGGTGCTCGTACTGCCGGGCCTGGTGGCGGGTGACGGCTCCACGCTGCTGCTGCGCCGCTACCTGTGCAGCCGCGGCTATGACGCGCACGGCTGGGGCCAGGGCCGCAATTTCGGTCCGCGCGAAGGCGTGGAAGACGCCATGGTCGAGCTGCTGAAGACCCTGCACGACAAGAGCGGCCAGAAGGTCAGCGTGATCGGCTGGAGTTTGGGCGGCGTGTATGCGCGGCTGCTGGCGTCTTCCTATGCGCCCATGATCCGCAACGTCATCACGCTGGGCAGCCCGTTCTCAGGCAGCCCGCGCGCCACCAACGCATGGCGCGTGTACGAAGGCGTGAGCGGCCAGAGTTCGCATGACCCGCGCCGCATGAAGTTCGTGCAGCCCACGCCGCCGGTGCCGACCACCTCGATCTTCAGCCGCACCGACGGTGTCGTTGCCTGGCGCTGCAGCATCGAGAAGACCGGGCCGCAGTCCGAGAACATCGAAGTCGTCGCCAGCCACCTGGGACTGGGCGCGCACCCCGCGGTGCTCTATGCGGTGGCCGACCGGCTGGCGCAGCCCGAGGGCGAGTGGAAGCCCTTCAACCGAGGGCTGCTGGGGCCGCTGGTCTATCCGGATCCCGATCGCGATATCTGAGCCCCAGCGGGCTCCTCAGCTTCCGGCCCACACGTCCAGCACGTAGCGCTGGTCGGCGATCATCTTGTCCATCCACGCCTTGCTGTCGTGCCCGTGCTCGCGCGCGAGGTCGCTCAGCGTGCGCCGCACGTCGGGTTCCATGCGCGAGCCGTCGCCGCACACGTAGACCACCGCGCCCGCTTCCAGCAGCTTCCACACATCGGCGGCCTGCTCGCGGATCAGGTCCTGAACGTAGACCTTGCGCTCGCCCGCGCGCGAGAACGCGGTGTGCAGCTTCATCACGCCGCGGTGCGCCCAGGCCTGGAGTTCGTCGGCATAGATGAAGTCCTGCTCGGGATGGCGGCAGCCGAAGAAAAGCAGCGCCTCGCCGAGCGGGTTACCTCCTTCGATCTGCGCCGCGCGCTCCTGCAGGAAGCCGCGGAACGGCGCGAGGCCGGTGCCTGGTCCGACCATGATGAGCGGCCGGGCCGCATCGTCGGGCAGCCGGAAGCCCTCGGCCGTGGTCTCTCGCACCACGCCGTGCACCGTGTCGCCGGCTTCGGCGCGCGCCAGGAAGTTGGAGCACACGCCCTCGAAGGTGCCGCTGCCCGACCTGGCGGGGCCGCTCACCACGCCCACCGTCACGCTGCACTTGCCCGGCGTCATCGTCGGGGAAGAAGAGATCGAGTAGTAGCGCGGCGACAGCGGCGACAGCATTTCGAGGAACACCGCGAACGGTACCTGGCAGGCGCGGTGCTCTTCCAGCAGGTCGAGCAGCGACTTGCGCTTGTGCAGCACCTCTGTCTTGTACGCCGTCTGCGAAGACTCGTCGCTGCCCGACAGGGCCACGAGCTTGGGTTTGGTGAACGGGCACTCGGTGTACGCCGCGAGCGTGGCGATCTGCTTGCGCGTGGCCACGTCCTGCAGCTCGACGTAGTCGCCCAGCAGGCGGTCGACCGCGATCACCTGCTCCAGCGGCAGCGCCGCCTTGCGGCCCGAGCCGGCATGCAGGCGCACATGCGCGTCGCGGTCGAAGCCGAAGCGCGCCATCGCACGTTCGACCTGGGCCGGACTGTTGCGCGGCACCACGCTCAGGTGGTCGCCGGCGCGGTAGACCAGACCCTCGGGCAGCATCAGCTCGACGTGGCGCGTGGAGCGGCCTGCTTCGCCGTTGCCGCCGTTCTGCAGCTCTCGGTTCTCGATCACCCGCAGCGCCACCGCGCCCAGCGCGTCGACGATCGCGTTCTTCTGCGGCGGCGGCAGCTCCTCGAGCGTGTAGAGCGGCTCGCTCTGCGCGGGTGAGTCGGCGCCGGTCTTGATGTCGAAGGCCTTCACCAGCTCGGGCCACAGCGCATCGCTCCAGTCCTGGAAGGCGCCGTCCATGTCCTCGCGCGCATCGCCTTCGCCGCGCGGATGCACGCGCGTGGCGCCGAGCGCCTCGAGCCGTTCGTCGATGCGGCGCGGCACCGCCTGGTAGGTGGCGGCCCAGTCGGTGTTGCCGCAGCCGAACACGCTGAAGCGCACGCCGTTGAGCGAATCGTCGGCCTTGTCGAGCCAGCGGTGGAACTCGGCCGCGTTGTCGGGCGCCACGCCGTTGTACGAGGCGCAGACGATGGCGACCGCGCCGTTGGCCGGCAGCCGCTCGGCATAGTCGTCGAGCGAGGCCAGCTGGGTGGAGAAGCCGCGCGTCTCGCCGGCCTCGGCCAGCTGCCGCGCGAGGTCTTCGGCCGTGCCGAGGTTGGAGCCCTGCAGCACCAGCAGCGAGGTGCCGTGGCGCGCCGCCTGCTGCTTGCGCTGTGCTGGCTGCGTGGGCTGCACGGGCGCGGCGGCCGCGTCGCTCATGTTGCCGCGCGGGCGCGTGGCCGGGTCGCGCAGCAGTGCCTTGATCTTGAAATTCTCGGGCTTGATCGTCAGCGCTTCCTTGATCTTCAGCTTGTAGCCCGTGTGGTCCACGAGGTTGAAGCGCTGAAGGATCATGCCCAGCGTGAGCACCGCTTCCTGCAGCGCGAACTGCCGCCCGATGCAGGCGCGCTGCCCGTTGCCGAAGGGCTTGAACGCGTTCACCGGCCGCTCGCGCTCGGCTTCGCGGCTGAAGTGGTCGGGGTTGAACTGGTCGGCATCCTCGCCCCAGATGCCCTTGTCACGGTGCAGCGCCAGCGCATGCATGATGACCATGTTGTTCTTCTTGATCGTGTACAGCCCGCCGATCTTCGTGTCTTCCTTGGCGCGCATCGAGATCGCGGGCGCGGTCGGATACAGGCGCAGAGATTCCTTCAGCACCTGCATCACGTACTGCAGCCGGTTGACCTGCGCGTAGGTCGGCTTCTGCGAGGTGTCCGGGCCGAACACGTTGTCCACCTCGGCTTGCGCCTTGGCCATCGCCTCGGGGTTGTTCAGCAGGAAGTAGATGGCGAACGAGAGCAGGCCGCTGGTGGTCTCGTGCCCCGCGATGAGGAATTCGATGCACTCGTCGCGGATCATCTTGTCGGTGAGCTGCTCGCCGCTCTTCTTGTCCACGCCAGCGATCATGTAGCTCAGCAGGTCGGGCTTGGTGGCGATGTCGGCCCCGCTCGCGCGCCGCTCCTCGATGATGTCTTCCACCATCTTGTGCATGAAGCGGATGTCCTTGCGCTGTTGCGCGAGCTCCTTCTTCAGCATCAGCTCTTCCAGCGGCAGGCCGCGGCGGTTCTGCACCGTCTCCAGCGTGCGCACCATCGCGTCGACGAAAGGATGGAAGCCCTCGCGGTAGAACGAGTTGAAGCGATAGCCGAAGCCGCACAGGCCGATGGTGTCGAGCGTGAGCGCGGTCATGTCGCGCACCACGTCCACCTCTTCATCGAAGTTCAGCCGCTCCCACTTGGTGACCAGCTGCCCCGCGATGTCCAGCATCATCGGGTGGTAGGCCTGCATCGCGCGCTGGCTGAAGTTGGCCAGCAGGATGTTGTGCGGCTTCGACCAGGTCTCCTCGTGCGTGTCCGAAGTGAACAGTCCGTGCGAGGCGGCGCGCAGCCGGCGCAGCGCGCCGCGCGTGCTCTTGTCGAAGCGCGCTTCCTCGCAGAGTTCGTCCACCAGCGCGGGCGACGAGACCACGATCACCGGCATGCCCGGCATGTCCAGCCAGTAGATGCCGCCGAGGTCCTGCGCGATCTTCCACATGTCGAGCACGGGGGAGTCGGAGCCGATCGACAGCAGGTTCCCGACGAAGGGCTTCTTCGCCGGATGCGGGATCGGGTGGAGCGAGTTTTTGCCTGCCATGGTCTTGTTGTGCCTTCGGAGTGGACCCGCTTCGGATACCGGGGTATGGAAGCCGGAGTATCCCGACGGCACGGGAGGTGGGCAGGACGGGGTTTCCCTTAGGACATTCGCGGAGGGGAGCACCCGGTGGCCTTCGCGCGCGCCCCGAGGCAAGTCATGGCCGAACCATCTTGCACTCCGTACCTTGCGCCAGCTCGTTCCCGGTATACACCGCGTCGGTGCGAAAACCGTAGTTAGTGCCTTCCCAGCCCGTCTTCACCGTCTTGCCGTCCACCGGCACGATGGTGTTGACCACCTGCGGCAGCAGCAGCTGGTGATCTTCGGCACGCATGCGCACCGAGCCCACCACAGAGTCGAAGCTCAGGTCCTCGAGCGCGCGAGCCACCTTGACGGTGTCGGTCGAACCGGCCTTGTCGATGGCGGCAGCCAGCAGGCGCGGCGTCATGTCGATGCGCGGCGCGAGGAAGTCCTTGCCGGTCTTGGCCTTGTAGGCCTTGGCCAGCGCGTCCACCTTGGGCGTGTCGGCCTCGCCCGGATGCCATTCGGCCACCCAGGTCAACTGGCCCAGCTTCGCCTGCGACACGGCCGTCACCGTGCCCGGCACCGAGCCCGCGCTGTGGTTGAAGTAGCGCAGGTTGTAGCCCGCGTCGCCGGCGGCCTTCAGCAGCAGCGTCATGTCCTGGCCCCAGTTGCCGGTGATGACCGAATCAGCGCCGCTTTGCTTCACGTTGGCGATGTAGGGCGCGAAGTCCTTCACGCGGCCGATGGGGTGCAGCGCCTCGCCCACGAACTGGACGTCGGGCCGCGCCAGGCCCACCAGCTGCCTGCCATAGCTCGCCCACTGCTTGCCGTGCGCGTAGTCCTGGTTGAGCAGGTAGACCTTCTTCACGTCGGGCGTCTTCTTGATGTAGTTGGCCAGCGCCTTCATCTTCATCGCCGTGTTGGCCTCGGTCTGGAAGTGCCAGAAGCTGCAGCTCTTGCCCGTCATCTCGGGGTCGATGGAGGAGTGGTTCAACACGATCAGCTCCTTGCCCGGGTTGCGCTGATTCCAGCGCGCCACCGACTGCACCAGCGCCGTGACCACCGACGAGCCCGAGCCGCCCGTGACGATCGCCTTCGCGCCCTGGTCGATGGCCGCCTGCAGCGCGCTCTGGCTTTCCTGCGCCGAGAGCTTGCTGTCGAACTGCAGCAGCTGCAGCTTCGTGCCGCCGAGCACGCCGCCCCTGGCGTTGATGTCCTCGATGGCGTACTGCGTGTGCATCAGCATCAGCTCGCCGACGTTGGCAAAAGGACCCGAGAGCGGATCGATGTAGGCGACCTTGTAGGTCTGCTGCGCGTGAGCGGCGCCGGCGGTGGCCAGCAGGCAGGCAAGGGCGATCCGCGCCAATGGCGCACGGTTGAACTTCATGGTTTGTCTCCGGGGATGGTTGTCGGTCAGTTCTTCGCTTGCAGCCCGATCACGCGGCCGGCCAGCTTCGTGAGTTCGGCCACCACCTCGTCGGGCGAGAGGCGCCCGTTCGGGCGGTACCAGCTGTAGAGAAAACCCGGCAGGCTGCAGGCCGCGAGCGCGGTGAGCTTGGTCTCGGCGAAGTCGAGGTCGCCGTCGCGCCGCGCTTCTTCGAGCAGCGGGCACAGCAGGTCGTAGAAGTGGCGGGCGAGCTTCTTCTGCGCCGCGATGTACTCGGGCCGGTACACCTGCGGCTCGCGATAAGGAAAGAAGGCGACGGGGTGATGCGCAATGGTCGCGCGAATCAGCCGCTCGATGCCGTCGATCACCTTCTCGCTGGCGCGGCGCGGGTCGGTGGCTGCGAAGTCGAGCGCGGTGAAGCAATCGACAGCCGGGCGCCAGGAGAGCGTCTCGAAAATCTCCTGCTTGTCGCGGAAGTAGTAGTACACGAAGGGCTTGGTCACGCCCAGCGCGCGCACGATCTGCGCCATGGTGGTGTTGGCATAGCCCTGCGCCGCGAACAGCTGCGCAGCCGCCTGCAGGATGCGCTCGCGCTGCAGGTCGGTGCCCTGCGTGGCTGCGCGCTGTCGGCCCGTGCCTTGCGGCAGGTGCGGCTGTGCAGCGGTGCCGCTCTGGCCTCCAGAGGGTTTGTGCCGTGTCGCGGAAGTTATACCCATGGGTAGGATTGTTCGTGCACCATGCGCCATTGGCAAGCGCCAGCCCGGTGCGTGCGGCTATCGATAACCCTGAGGAAGTGACGCCATGGAGACATTGCCCGACCGCCCGCAGCAGCCCCTGCACGAGTACCTGCGCACCCACGCACGCGAGCGCGGCGGCAGCACTGCCTGTCTCTGGTACGGCCAGGCGATGAGCTGGTCCGAGCTCGATCGCGCGAGCGACGCCTTCGCCGCGCGGCTGCAGGCGCTCGGCGTGAAGAAGGGAGAGCCGGTGGTGCTCTTCCTCAACAACTGCCCGCAATACCTTGTGGCGCACTTCGGCATTCAGAAAATCGGCGCCATCGTCTGCCCGAGCGGGCCGCTCAACAAGGAGCACGAGCTGGCCTACCAGGTCAACGACCTGAAGGCGCGCGTGATCGTCGCGGCCGCGCCGCTGTTGCCGGTAGTGCGCAAGGTGCAGCCGCAGAGCGCGCTCGAACATGTGTTCGTGGTGCACTACGCCGATCTGCTGCCTGCCCATCCCGCGCTCGACCTTCCGCTCGAACTCGCCGCGGAGCGCAAGTCCGAACGCACCGTACCCGAAGGCTGCGAAGACTTCCTCGCCGTGATGAAGGCTGGCGCGAAGCCGCAGGCCGTCGCCATCGACATGGACGACGTTGCGCTCATGACCTACACCTCGGGCACCACCGGCCTGCCGAAGGGCGCGATGCTGAGCTATGGCAACGCGCTCTTCAAGACGCGCGCCGCGGCCGACTGCAATGGCGTGGGGCCCGATGACGTGCTGCTGTCCATTGCGCCGCTGTATCACATCGCGGGCATGCTGATGGGCGTCAACGTGCCGGTGCTCAGCGGCGCAACCTCGGTGCTGATGCACCGCTTCGACCCGCGCGCCGCGCTGCAGGCCATCGCCGCGTACAAGGTGAGCTGGTGGTACAGCATCGCGCCGATGAACGTGGCCTGCATGCAGGTGCCCGACATCGCGAGCTTCGACCTGGGCAGCCTGAAGATGAACCCGGTGACGAGCTTCGGCATCACCTTCACCGAAACGCTGGCGCGCCAGTGGCGCTCGCACGCGCCCAGCTGCACCTCGTTCGAGGCGGCCTACGGCTTGAGCGAAACGCACACCTGCGACACCTACACGCCGCACCATGCGCCGCGCTGGGGCACGCAGGGCGTGCCGGTGCCGGGCGTGACGATCCGCATCGTCAATCCCGACAAGGATGGCGACACGCAGGCCGACATGCCTACGGGCGACGTCGGCGAGATCGTGCTGACCAGCCCCGGCGTCTTCAAGGGCTATTGGAACAAGCCCGAGGCCACCGCTGCCACGCTGCGCAATGGCTGGGTGCACACGGGCGACATGGGCAAGCTCGACGCCGATGGCTACCTCACCTTCATCGGCCGCTTCAAGGAAATGATCAAAGTCTCGGGCTACAGCGTGTTCCCCGAAGAGGTAGAGACCATCCTCATCAAGCACCCGGCGGTCGCGCAGGCGGCCGTCATCGCGCAGCCCGATGCCGAGAAGGGCGAGGTCGTGAAGGCCTTCATCGTGCGCAAGCCCGGCGCCGCGCTCGAGGCCGATGCGCTGATTGCCTGGGCGCGAGACAACATGGCGAGCTACAAGGCGCCGCGCGCCGTGAGCTTCATCGATGCATTGCCGACCACCGGCGCGGGCAAGGTGCTGCGCCGCCTGCTCAAAGACCAAAGCTGAGAGGTTCTGTTTGTTCTCCAAAGTTCTGATTGCCAACCGCGGCGAGATCGCCGTGCGGCTGATGCGCGCCCTGCGCGACCTGGGCATCGCCAGCGTGGCGGTGCATGCGCGCGACGACGTCTCGGCGCTGCACGCGCAGCTGGCCGACACGGCCGTCGCACTCGATGCGACCGGGCCTTCCGCGTACCTCGACGTGGCCGCGCTGATTGCCGTTGCAAAGGCGCAAGGATGCGATGCGGTGCATCCCGGCTACGGCTTTCTCAGCGAGCGCGCCGATTTCGCGCAGGCCTGTGCCGAGGCAGGCCTCGTCTTCATCGGACCGACGCCCGAGCAGCTGGGCCTGTTCGGCGACAAGGCACGCGCGCGCGCCCTGGCCACGCAATGCGATGTGCCGGTGATGCCCGGCAGCGCCGGCGCGGTGACGCTTGCGCAGGCGCAGGCCTTCTTCGCCGAGCAGCACGCGCAGGGCGCGGGCGTAATGGTCAAGGCCATTGGCGGCGGCGGCGGGCGCGGCATGCGCGCGGTGATCGATGTGCACGAACTGCCCGAGGCACATGCCCGCTGCATGTCCGAAGCCAGGGCGGCCTTCGGCATCGAGGGCGTGTACGTCGAACGGCTGATGCGCAATGCGCGGCACATCGAGGTGCAGGTGCTGGGCGACGGGCAGTCCGTCGCCAGCCTCGGCGAGCGCGAATGCACGCTGCAACGGCGCTTCCAGAAGCTGGTGGAAATTGCACCGAGTCCCTCGCTGCCCGAGGCCCTGCGCGCGCGGGTCACGCAGGCTGCGCTGCGCATGGCGAAGGCGGTGGGTTATCGCGGGCTGGGCACGTTCGAATTCTTGGTCGATGCCGGATCGACGACGCTGCCCTTCGTCTTCATCGAGGCGAACCCGCGGCTGCAGGTCGAGCACACGGTGACGGAAGCGGTGACCGGTCTCGATCTGGTGCAACTGCAGATCGCTGTCGCAGCGGGCCAGCCCTTGGATGAACTGGGCGTGGACGCCGATCGCACCGCGCCGCAGCGCGGCTTCGCGGTGCAGTGGCGCATCAACGCCGAGACGCTCGATGCGCAAGGCAACGCGCGGCCTTCGGGCGGCACGCTCGCGCGCTTCGACCTGCCGGCCGGGCCGGGCGTGCGCGTCGACACGCACGGCTATGCGGGCCTTGCGCCTTCGCCGCACTACGACACGCTGCTCGCCAAGCTCATCGTGCATTCGCCATCGCCGCGTTTCGCGGATGCATTGCGCCGTTCGCTGCGCGCGCTGGACGAATGCCACATCGACGGCATCGCCACGAACCTGCCGCTGCTGCGCGCCATCGCAGCGCGGCCCGAGTTCGCGACGCAGGCGGTGCACACGCGCTTCGTGGAGGCGCATCTGGGCGATCTGCTGGCCGCCGCGGCCTCGTTTGAAAAGCATGCGAAGAAGACGGCGGCCGCGCCGGCTACACAACCCGCCGTCGAAGACGACGGTTCGGACGAACTGACCGTCAAGGCGCCGATGCCGGCCCGCCTCCTGCAGTTCGAAGTGGACATCGGCGACGTGCTGCCCGCCGGCGCGCAACTCGGCGTGCTCGAGGCCATGAAGATGGAGCACCTGCTGCACGCGCCCGTGGCCGGCCGCGTGGTCGCGCTGCTGGCCGCGCCCGGCGACTACCTCGTCGAAGGCCAGTCGCTGGTGCAGCTCGAAGCCGTCGATGCGCAAGCCGTCGAGGCCGAGGCGCGCGCCGAGCACGACCTCGATGCGATCCGCCCCGACCTGCAAAAGGTCATCGACCGCCACGCGCCCACGCTCGACATCAATCGCAAGGCCGCCGTCGACAAGCGCCACGCGCAGGGCGGCCGCACCGCGCGCGAGAACATCGCCGACCTGTGCGACACCGCTGCCGACCCCCAAAACTTCATCGAGTACGGCGCGCTCGCCATCGCCGCACAGACGCGCCGCCGCACGCTCGAGGACCTGATCGCCAACACGCCCGCCGACGGCATGGTCACGGGCCTGGGCAGCATCAATGCGAAGCAGTTCGGCCCCGAGGTGTCGCGCTGCGCCGTGCTGGCCTACGACTACACCGTGCTGGCCGGCACGCAGGGCATGCGCAACCACCACAAGACCGACCGGCTGCTGGCGGTCGCGCATCAGCTGAAGCTGCCGGTGGTGCTGTTCGCCGAGGGTGGCG
Source organism: Variovorax sp. Varisp36 (assembly GCF_047304235.1). Lineage (NCBI taxonomy): Bacteria > Pseudomonadati > Pseudomonadota > Betaproteobacteria > Burkholderiales > Comamonadaceae > Variovorax > Variovorax sp. Varisp36. The sequence goes on along the minus strand of NZ_JBGLYU010000008.1, from coordinate 23,943 downwards.
GCGGTCGTCCCGGCGATACGGACATGCCGATCGTCGCGGGGCTCAACAACCATACCTTCAGCCAGTTCGCGGCGCTCTCGGGCAAGGTGCCCGTGGTCGGCATCGTGCACGGCCGCTGCTTCGCGGGCAACGCGGCGCTGCTGGGCTGCGCCGACGTGATCATCGCCACCAGGAGCAGCAACATCGGCATGAGCGGCCCCGCGATGATCGAAGGCGGCGGCCTCGGGACCTTTGCGCCCGAACAGATCGGCCCGAGCAGCGTGCAGTCGCGCAATGGCGTGATCGACATCCTCGTGGAAGACGAAGCCGCCGCAGTGGCCGCGGCGAAGCAGTACCTGTCGTACTTCCAGGGTGCGACCACCGGTTGGCAATGCGCAGACCCGCGCACGCTGCGCCACGTCGTGCCCGAGAACCGGCTGCGCGTGTACGACGTGCGAGCGGCGATGCGCGGCGTGGCCGACACCGGCTCGCTGCTCGAACTGCGCGCGGGTTTCGGCGCGGGCATCGTCACGGCGCTCGCGCGCATCGAGGGCCGGCCCGTGGGCCTGATGGCCAACAACCCGCACCACCTTGGCGGCGCGATCGACGTGGAAGCGGCCGACAAGTCCGCGCGCTTCATGCAGCTGTGCAATGCGCACGGCCTTCCAATTGTTTCGTTGTGCGACACGCCCGGCTTCATGGTCGGGCCCGAAATCGAGGCGCAGGCGCAGGTGCGCCACGTGTGCCGCATGTTCATGGTGGCCTCGCACCTGCGCGTGCCGTTCTTCGCCGTGGTGCTGCGCAAGGGCTATGGCTTGGGCGCGCAGGCGATGACGGCGGGCGGTTTCGACGCACCCGTTTTCACCGTGGCCTGGCCCACTGGCGAATTCGGTGCGATGGGGCTCGAAGGTGCTGTGCGTCTGGGCTTTCGCAAGGAACTGGCGGCCGTCCCGGAGGGCGGCGAGCGCGATGCGCTGTTCAGGAAGCTCGTGGCGCAGCAGTACGCGAACGGCGAGGCGATCCACATGGCGCAGACGCTGGAGATCGATGCAGTGATCGATCCGGCCGAAACACGCACCTGGCTGGTGCGTGGACTGTCCTCCGCGACGAAGGCGCCCGGCGCGGCCGCTACCTATGTAGACACTTGGTAACCCGGCTTTAGACCTCGTCACGCGCGGGAGATCATGGCTCCGTAAACTGAGCCGCTTTGCGCGAATGAAACTGGTTTCTCGTTGGGCAGCCCACCTCCGCGACGTGGCCACGGCGCACTGGGTGGCGGCCCTCTGCCTCGCGGTGCTGGCCGTCGGCGTGCAGGCCGTCACTCCCGGCAACCATCCCCGCCAGCCCGCCGAGGCGCACTGGGTGGCGAGCTGGGCCGTGGCGCCGGTCGAGTTCGGCGAGCTGGCCGCAAGCCCCGGCGGCGCGGGCTATTCATCGCCCGCCGGCAATGACCTGCGCGGGCAGACGCTGCGCCAGCAGGTCGAACTGTCGCTGGACGGCCAGCGCATCCGCATCCGCTTCTCGAACCGCTTCGGCAAAACGCCGCTGCGCATTGCCGCCGCGAGTGCGGCACGCGGCACCGGCGCCGATGCGTTCTCGCCGGCCACGCTGCGCGTGCTGCGGTTCGGCGGGCGCACCAGCCTCACGATCGCCCCCGGCGCGGACGCCTGGAGCGATGGCGTCGACCTGCCGGTTCAGGCGGGGCAAACCGTGGTCGTGAGTGCCTTCTTCGACCGCGCCGCGCCGTTTTCCACGGTTTCCATGCTCGAGCCGGGAACGACTTGGGTGACTGCCGGCAATGCCGTGATGGCGCCGAAGCTGAAGAGCCCCACGCCGCTGGTGCTGAACCAGATCGTGACCGGGCTCGACGTGCTCACCACGAAGTCCGTGCGCACCGTCGTGGCTTTCGGCGACTCCATCACCTCGGGCACCGCGGAGGCCAAGTTCGGGGCCTATCCCGACATGCTGGCCACGCGCCTGCGCGATACGCAGGGCGCCGGAAACGACATAGCGGTGCTCAATGCCGGCATCGGCGGCAACCGCCTGCTGGCCGACGGCATGGGGCCCAGCGGCCTCTCGCGTTTCGAGCGCGACGCCCTGCGGCAGAGCAGCGTGACGCACGCGATCGTCCTGCTCGGCACCAACGACATCGGCCGCACCCTGTTCGCCAACGTGCCCGGCGCCGAGATCAAGGCCCGCGACATGCCGACCGCCGAGCGCATCACCGACGGACTGGAGCAACTGGTCAAGCAGGCTCGCGCCAAGGGTGTGAAGGTGCTGCTCGGCACGGTGCCGCCATTCAGGAACACGCCTTACTGGAACGAGGCCAACGATGCCATGCGCGAAGCCGTCAACCGCTGGATTCGCGGCCGGCAGGACATCGACGGCGTGGTCGATTTCGATGCGGCGCTGCGTGATCCCGCAGACCCGCAGGCATTGAACCCGCTGTTCGACTCGGGTGACCATCTGCACCCCAACAAGGCCGGCCATGCCGCGATGGCCGCGGCCATCGACCTGCACGAATTGCAGGAGTGAGTGCTCGCAAGGGCTGTGGGAGCAGCGAAAGGCGGGTCACAGCTCTACACAAGATTTCGTGCACCGCTTACAGGCGCTTCACATGGGCTGGGCAGCATGAAGGCTCCTACAACTCATGAGGGGTACTTCATGAAAAAGATCGCATTGGCTCTTTCCATCGGCGCTGCTTCGCTTCTGTCGGTGGGCACGTTGGCTGTTCCCACGGCCGCTCAGGCGCAGCCCGTCGCCATCGAGGTGGCGCCGCCCCCGCCGCGGTTCGAACGCATGCCGCCGCCGCGCCGCGGCTATGTGTGGTCGCCGGGGCACTATGAATGGCACGGTGGCCGCCACGTGTGGGTCCGCGGCTACTGGGTGCGCGAGCGTCCGGGCTATGCCTACCGTCCGCCGGAATGGCGCCAGGACGGCGACCGCTGGCAGTACCACAGGGGCGGTTGGGACCGCGATGGCGACGGGGTGCCGAACCGCTACGACCGCCGGCCGGACGACCCGAATCGCAACTGACGGCAGGGTTCAGCGGAACACGACGGTGCGGTGGCCGTTCAGCAGCACGCGGTGTTCGCTGTGCCACTTCACCGCCCGCGCCAGCACTTGGCTCTCCGTGTCGCGGCCGCGGGCCGTGAGGTCTTCGACCGTGTCGGTGTGGTCGGCGCGTTCCACGTCCTGCTCGATGATCGGGCCTTCGTCGAGGTCGGCCGTCACGTAGTGGGCGGTGGCGCCGATCAGCTTCACGCCGCGGTCGTGGGCCTGGTAATAGGGCTTGGCGCCCTTGAAGCTGGGCAGGAACGAATGGTGGATGTTGATCGCACGGCCAGCCAGGCTGCGGCACAGGTCGTTGCTCAGGATCTGCATGTAGCGCGCGAGCACCACGAGCTCGGCGCCCTCGGCCTCGATGATTTCCAGCTGCTTCGCCTCGGCCTGCGCCTTGGTCGCGCCTGTCACCGGGATATGGTGGAACGGCACGTTGTAGCTGGCGGCCAGCTGGTAGAAGTCGCGGTGGTTCGAGATGATGGCGCGCACGTCGATGGCCAGCAGGCCGCTCTTCCAGCGGAACAGCAGGTCGTTGAGGCAGTGGCCTTCCTTGCTGACCAGGATCACGGTCTTCATGGGCTCGGCGGCGGCATGCAGCTGCAGCGCCATGCCGAAGCCGGCGGCGAAGGTCTTCAATTCCTCGCGCAGCGTGGCTTCGCTGTGCTCGCCGCAGGCGAAGCGCACCCGCATGAAGAACAGGCCCGTGTCGTGGTCGTTGTACTGGGCGGCCTCTTCGATGTTGGCGCCCCGTTCGAGCAGGAAGCCCGACACGGCGTGCACGATGCCCGTACGGTCGGGGCAAGAGAGGTTCAGGATGTAGGCGGGCGAGGTGGGCGTAGTGGTCGTCATCAGGGGCGTGATTGTCGCAGGGGTGCCAGAATCGCGATTTTCCTCGACCACATAACCGCAGGAGCGAGACATGGCCCAGCAGGACTTCAACATGGACAACCAATGGTTGCCCTTCACTCCCAACCGCCATTTCAGGAAAGACCCGCGCGTTTTCGTGGCGGCCGATGGCATGGAGTTCACCACGCACGACGGCAAGAAGGTGATCGACGGCATCTCCTCGCTGTGGTGCGTGGGCGCGGGCCACAACCGCAAGCCCATCAACGAGGCGATCAAGAAGCAGCTCGACACGCTCGACTACGCCACTGCCTTCCAGGTCAGCAACGACCGCGCCTTCAAGGCGGCCGAGATGATCGCCTCGCTCGCGCCCGGCGATCTCAACAAGGTGCTGTTCTGCAACTCGGGTTCGGAAGCCGCAGACACCTCGATGAAGGTCGCGCTTGCCTATCACCGCGCACGCGGCGAAGGCCACCGCAACGTGTTCATCGGCCGCGAGAAGGGCTACCACGGCGTGGGCTTCGGTGGCATGTCGGTGGGCGGCATTCCCGGCAATCGCAAGGTGTTCGGCTCGGCCTTCCTGCCGCGCGTGGACCACATGCGCTTCATCCACGATCCGGTGAACCACGCCTACATCCACAACGAGGAGCCGGTGTGGGCCGAAGACCCGCTGGTCGAGCTCGAAACGCGCATCCTGCCGCTGCACGATGCGAGCAACATCGCCGCGATCATCGTCGAGCCGGTGGCCGGGTCGGCCGGCTGGTACCTGCCGCCCAAGGGCTACCTGAAGCGCTTGCGCGAGATCTGCGACAAGCACGGCATCCTGCTGATCTTCGACGAGGTCATCACCGGCTTCGGCCGCATGGGCACCAACTTCGCGTCCGACTATTACGGCGTGGTGCCCGACATGCTGAACTTCGCCAAGTGCGTGACCAACGGCGTCATTCCGCTCGGCGGCGTGATCTGCCGCGACAAGCTCTACGACGCGATGATGAAGACCGACGCGCCCGAGCACGTGGTCGAGTTCTTCCACGGCTACACCTACTCGGGCCACCCGGTGGCCTGCGCCGCGGCCATCGCCACGCTCGATCTCTTCAAGCAGGAGAACCTGTTCGCGCGCGCCGGCGAAATGGGCAAGGTGCTGGGCGATGCCTTCCACAGTGCCTTCGAGGGCCTGCCGAACGTGGTCGGCATCCGCAGCCTGGGCCTCGCCGCCGCGGTGGAGCTCGCGCCCATCGCGGGCACGCCGGGCAAGCGCGCCTACGACATCTTCCTCGACTGCTTCCACAAGGGTGCACTGGTACGGCCCGCGGGCGACGTGCTGGTGATCGCGCCGCCGTACATCGTGGAAAAGTCGCACATCGACACGCTGGTGAATACGCTGGCGGATTCGATCAGAAAGCACGCTTGAGCGGGGCGGCGGCCCTTGCGCAAGCCGGCGACGCGAAGGCCGTTCGCAGGATCGCGGCGCCGGAAATCATGCGACTTTCGTTTTGAACTGACTGTCGACGAAGCATTTTTAGCGCTTTGACAGAAGCCAGCGGGAGCTTCATTCTTCAGCCCTCACCACGGGGCTGGAGATGACGATGTCGGAAAAAATCGGGCGCTGGATGAATCAGCCGCTTTTCGTGGGTCGTCAGGCTCTTCTCGTCACCGTGACACTCGGCTCTGTCGGCGCCTGGTTGTTGTTCTGGTTCGGTGAATAGGGTCGACGAACGCGTTCAAGCCTTCGGTTGCGGCCTGGCCAGCCGCTTGAACTCGGCGCAATAGTCTTTCTCGGGCAATGGCGGCGTCTGCCATGTGCGGTCGTAATCGCCCGCCGCCACGTCCGCCGCAGCGGCAGCGGCGCGCATTTGCACCGTGGCAACCTTGATGTCGTCGGGTAGATGCTGCGGCACGCCGAGCGTGCGCACGACGTGGCCAGCGCCGGCGATCAGCAGCACCGTCTGGCCCGGCCGCCTTGCCTTGACGATGGCCTGCGCCATTGCACGGTCGCGGCCCACCTGGATGCGCGTCATCGGGACGATCTGGGACTCGGGCAGCATCTTGCAGTGGCCCTCCCGCACGGCGTCCTGCTGCACGGCATAGGCCTCGCCATTGAGCTGCACGTCGAGCGAGACGTCGGCCATGGCGTCCCTCATGCGCGTGCGCGGCAGGTTGGCGCCGACCACGGGCACGCCCGCGCGCACGGCCACCATCACGGTGGGGCCGTAGCTGGCCCAGGGCCAGGCCTTGTCGCTCCAGTCGAGGGCCGCCTGCACCTGCGCTTCGGTGGCGGAGGGCGCGATGCGCGCGGTGCTGCGGCCTTCCTCGGCCATTTCGAGCGCAAGCGCGGCGAGATGGCCGCGCGCGACCAGCGCCTCGACGGCTTCGCGCTCGATGGCGTGGTGCTCGGGGGCGTCGTGCTGCTCGCCGAGCAGGAGGGCGTCGACCGGCTGGAGTGCTGCGATGCGGCGCGCGATGGGTGCATCGGCGCCGGGAGGCAGCACCGAGCAGCCCCCGAATGCGGTGGTGGCGAGCAGGGGAAGAAGCAGGCGCCAGGGAGTCCGCAGGGGCCGGTTTGGAGGGGACATCACGCCATACTATGCCCCGGCACACGCCCGCCGTGCCGTCCATTTCCGCTTTTCCCTGTCGTCTCTTTCGGTTTCTTCGCTGACCTGAGGTTCATGGGAGCCGTTGCCGGTGCTTCATGAAAAAAGCGCCCGGACAGGGCGCTTTGTCGTTGGAGGCCGAATTTGCGTCAGTGCACCAGCACCGGCGTGTGGGCCAGCTCGGCGTAGCCTTCGAGCGTGTCCTCGACTTCTTCCTGGGTGGGGGTGTTGAGCTGCCACGCGGCGATCTGCTGCTGGAACAGCTCGGCCCACGAGCCGTCAAGGTAGACCTCCTTGCCCGAACGCTTGTCCACGATCTCGAAGCCGTGGCGCTCCAGAACCGGCACGTTGGGTTGCGCGGGTTCGTCGCCTTCATTGGGCTGCACGTGGACGACGACGAAAGACTCCGAGTCATAAAGCATGTTCATGGCGGGCCCTGTGAGGATGTCGATGGCGTTCATGGGGGATACATAGCAATCAACGCGCCAGTTTCAAGACAGGTTGTCATTCTTGTAAAACCAACGGGCTAATTTTCTTGGCTTTGCTCCGATGGAACGACCTTCTCCTCAGTTCGGGGGGCCGCGGGTAGGGGTTTGCGCAATTGGGCGTCAGCGAAGTCCCCGTTGGGTTCCGTCTGCCGGATGCGCACTGGCAGGTAGCCGTACGCTGGCGCAAGCCAAAGCTCGAGTTTTCGGTCGAACTCCCGCCGAGGATTGCGGGTGAGCTTGCGCGTGACGTATTCGCCGGCCGGAAGGCTCACTTTTTCTTCGTCACCGACCACGAAGACCCAGACGTCGGCATCGCGCGGCCCCACGGTCTGGACCGAAATCCGGGTGCCTGCCGGATAGCGCCCTGGGCTGGCCGCCAGCAGGCCGCCGAGCTGCATCATCACGCTCATGCGGTCCTGCGCGCCGGCCAGCAGGGGCACGGGTGGCGCGTTGTTGCTGAACACGATCTGCCCCTGCTCGCGTACGAAATGAGAAGCCACCTCTGACTTGCGGCTTTCGGAGTACCGCTCGGGCTCCAGCCCCGAGGGACCGATGCGGCCGGTGCTGTGCCAGTTGAGCAAGGTGAAGAACACCGCCTTGAGCGTCAGCCGCCCGTCGTAGCGGCTGCCATCCTGCAGCCAGACCAGTTCGCCGAACACGCCACGCTGCGGGGAGGCGCCGGACTGGCCGGTGGCCTCGAAGTCCAGCGTGACCGAGCCGGGGATCTTCATCGCCTGGGTGCCGGCGATGGTGCCCGAGGCCTCGCCGGCCGCCGCGGTGGTGCCGGTTCCGGTGCCGCTGGAAGGCGATACCGCGCCGGTTGGGGCGCTGGCCGCTGCTTCCGGCGGTGTTGCTCCTGAATTGGTAGCGGCCTGGGCTGTCAGGTCGGGCGTTTCGGGGGCTGAGGGCGTGGAGGCATCCGGCTCCGGCGCGGGCGCAGGCTTGACGACGGCCGGTTTCGGCTTGGGCACAGACGCTTCACGGGGACGCCGCGGCTTGGGTGGCGGAGGCGGCTTCGCTTCGGCGGGTGCGGCCGCCGGAGCGGGCGCCTCGGACGCCGGTGGTGCGATCACGATGGTGCGCGTGCTGAACTTGCTAGCCAGCGGCGAGGGTTCCGGCCCGACCGCCATCGGCGCCAGCCCGAGCAGCAACAGATGGACCAGCCCCACCAGCAGCGTCAGCCCGATCAGAACCCGCCACGACGGACGCCCCGGCAGCCCGGGAGGCAGCGATGGCGAGGAGGAGGGGGCGACGAGCGTCGGCATCGGTATGTGGAGTGAGGCGCCGGCCCGGAGGTTCACGAAAGACCACCTCGGTAAACTGCCGCCCGTTCAACCAGTTTAAGTGGGAGCGGCGACCGGCCCGTGCCGGCGCCCCGTCCCTGTTCTCACGCACGCACCGCATCATGAAACTCGCCACCTTGAAGGACGGCTCGCGCGACGGCCAGCTCGTCGTCGTATCGCGCGACCTCACGCTCGCCCACTACGCCACCGGCATCGCAAGCCGGCTGCAGCAGGTGCTGGACGACTGGGGCTTCATGAGCCCGCAGCTGCAGGACCTGTACGACGCCGTCAACACCGGCCGTGCACGCCATTCCTTTCCCTTCGATCCGTCGATGTGCCTGGCCCCGCTGCCGCGCGCCTACCAGTGGGCCGACGGCTCGGCCTACCTGAACCACGTGGAGCTGGTGCGCAAGGCGCGCAACGCCGAGGTGCCCGAGAGCTTCTACACCGATCCGCTGATGTACCAGGGCGGCAGCGACGACTTCCTAGGCCCGACCGACGACGTGGTCGTGCCCAGCGAAGCCATGGGCATCGACTTCGAGGCCGAGATCGCGGTGATCACCGGCGACGTGCGCATGGGTGCCACGCCCGACCAGGCGCTCGACGGCATCCGCCTCGTGATGCTGGCCAACGACGTGAGCCTGCGCAACCTCATTCCGGCCGAGCTGGCCAAGGGCTTCGGCTTCTTCCAGAGCAAGCCCGCCACCGCCTTCAGCCCCGTGGCCGTCACGCTCGACGAGATCGGCGAGGCGTGGCAGGACGGCCGCGTACACCTCGCGCTGCAAAGCAGCTGGAACGGCCGCAAGGTCGGCCTGTGCGACGCCGGCCCGGAGATGACCTTCCACTTCGGCCAGCTCATCGCCCACATCGCCAAGACGCGCAACGTGCGCGCCGGCAGCATCGTGGGCAGCGGCACCGTGAGCAACAAGGGCGTCGAGAAGAACGGTCACATGGACTGGCCCAAGGGCTATTCGTGCATCGCCGAGAAGCGCTGCATCGAGACCATCCAGACCGGCCAGCCCTACACCGAGTTCATGAAGTTCGGCGACACGATCCGCATCGAGATGAAGGGGTTGGACGGGCGCTCGCTGTTCGGGGCGATCGATCAGGAGATCGTGTCCACGGCGGGGCGGCCGAAGGAGGCGCCGGTGTCGCTGGTGAAGCCGCAGCAGGGCGGGGCGCCGGACGAGCCACGGCCGGAGCAGGAAGCTTCCGAAGACTGAGGGGTCGGCTCAGTGCGGCCCCGCGCCGCGCAGCAACTCCTTCTGCGACCGTATCCCCAGCCGCCGGAACGCCCGGTACTGGTGGGTGCGCACCGTCGTCAGTTCCACGCCGATCTCGCGCGCGGCTTCCTTGGCCGTACGGCCCGCCATCAAGTGGCCGATGACCTCGCGCTCGCGCAGGCTCAGCTTCAGCAGCCGCGAGGCGAGGACGGGTTCCACCGGTTCCCGCGCGGCCACTGCGCTGCGGCCGTGCGCGGCGGTGGCATCGGCCAGGAGCGTGGCGTGCGCCTCGATGCGCGCGAAGTCGGCCGCGCCGAACTCCGGCTGCGCAAGGCTGCGGTAGAAGCTCACGGCCACGCGCTGGCCCGTGGGCTGCAGCAACAGCACCGAGGCGCGCTCGCGAATGCCCACGTCGCCGTAGCAGGCGGCGCGGTACACCGGGTCGGCCACTTCGTCGGCGCGCTGGTGCCCCATCCAGAGCTGCGCACGCCTGGGCAGCTTGCGCGCCGCCAGCCAGGCCATGTTCGGGTCGAGCAAATCGAAGCGCTGCGCCACGTAGCGTTCGGACGTGCGCTCGGCCGTGCTGCCGTAGCTGCTGGCGGCAGACACGAGCTCGATGCGTCCGGCGGCATCGACCACGAACACGGTGCAGAAAGTCACCGGCATCACGCGCTGCATGGCCTTGAGATAGCTGGTCGCCAGAAGCGGCGTGCCCACGCCGGAGAGCACGTCGCCGACCACGGCGGCGGCCAGCGCGGTGTCTTCGGCGGGGTGGATGCGCCAGCGTCTCATGCGGGAGGAAAGAAGAAGAAAAGGGCGCACATACGGGTAACTACCTCGTACGAAGTTATGACATTGCCGCTCCTCCCGCATCGGGACAATCCCGCCGGATGACGAACTCTCCCGCTGCCACCCTCGGCGATGCCGCCAGCGGCCCCGTGCCGCCGAAGTCCGGCGCCGACGCCGGACTGCCGCCCTCGGTCGGCGCGTTCCACTACACGCGCTACGGAGCCCGAACGCCCGCGCTCGGCCCTGGCGGCGTTGAAGCCGGCAGCCACCCGGTGGTGATCGCCGGCGGCGGCCCTGTCGGCATGGCGCTGGCGCTGGGGCTCGCGAACCACGGTGTGCGCTGCGTGATCCTCGAAGCCGACGACACCGTGTGCGTGGGCAGCCGCGCGGCCTGCATCTCGCGCCGCAGTCTCGAGATCATGGAGCGGCTCGGCGTGCTGCGCGGCTTCATGGGCAAGGGCCTGCCGTGGACCGGCGGGCGCAGCTTCTACAAGACGGCCGAGGTGTTCCGCTTCGAGATGCCGCACGACGCGCAGCAGAAGCTGCCGCCGATGATCAACCTCGAGCAGTACTACGCCGAGCACTACCTGCTCGAAGAGATCTTCCGCCGCAACGAGGCGACGGCGGGGCTCATCGACATCCGCTGGGGCACCGAGCTCACCGGCCTCGCGCAGCACGACGACGGCGTGACGCTCGACGTGCGCAACGCCGAAGGCGCATACCGGCTGCACGGCCAGTGGCTCGCAGCCTGCGACGGCGGCCAGAGCTTCGTGCGCAAGGCGATGGGGCTCGCGCTCGAAGGTACGGGCTACGAAGGCCGCTACGTGATCATCGACATCGAGCTCAAGAGCAGGCACCCGACGGAGCGCCGCGCGTGGTTCGACCCGCCGTGGAACCCGGGCTCGACCGTGCTGATGCACCGCCAGCCCGACGACATCTGGCGCATCGACTACCAGCTGCGCCCCGGCCAGAGCACCGAGGAGGCGCTGCAGCCACCAGCCGTGGCCGAGTTCGTGCAGCGCCACCTCGACGCCATCGGCGAAGGCCACCTGCCATGGAAGACGGTGTGGACCTCGGTCTACCGCGCCGGCGCGATGACGCTCGACAGCTACCGCCACGGCCGCGTCGTGTTCGCGGGCAACGCGGCGCATGCGATGCCGATCTTCGGCGTGCGCGGGCTCAACTCGGGCTTCGACGACGCAGACAACCTCGCGTGGAAGCTGGCGTTCGTCGCCAGGGGCTTGTCGGATGCGGCACTGCTCGACTCGTACTCGCAGGAGCGCATCGCGGCCTTCCACGTGAACGCCGAGAACGCGATGCGCAGCACCGAGTTCATGTCGCCGCCGTCGCGCGGCTTCGACCTGCTGCGCGAGGCGGCGCTGTCGCTGTCGGAAAGGCACCGCGGCATCGCGCAACTCATCAACCCGCGCCAGACGCAGGCCGTGCGCTACGCCGATTCGCCGCTGTCGTCGGGCGAAGGAGATGCATTGCCGGCCGGCCCGCTGCCGGGCGAAGTGATGCCGGAGCAGCAACTCGAACAAGGCCATCTCACCGACTGGGTCGCGCCGGCCTTCACGCTGCTGGTGCTGCAGCCCGAGGTGGCCGCGCCGCCCGCGGCCGACGTCGCGCAGGCACGGCAGGGCGCGCTGCCCTTCGTCGTTCGCAGCATTGCGAGCCCGGGCTCCGGCGGCGCCGATGCGCATGCATCCCCTGCCGTCTTCGAAGCGCTCGGCGCACAGGACGGCGCGGTCTACCTGCTGCGCCCCGACGGCCACGTGGCCGCGCGCTGGCATCGCCTGCCGCCCGGCGCCCTGCAACCCGCACTGGCCCGTGCGGCCCAGGAGCTCCCCGCATGAGCACGACACCGCTGAACCCCGACGCCCGCGACCGCCTCTACGCCGAGTGCGCGCGCGCCATCACCGAGGCGGGCGCCGAGCGCGAATCGCTGTTCCTCGCGCGGCTTGCGCTGCTGCTGTTCGAGCAGGTCGGCGACGAGGCGCGCTGCCGCGCCGCGCTGGCCGACGCGTTGCACGCGCTGCCCGTACCATCGCTGTCCGCTTCCGAATCACAAATAACGACTGGAGACTGATCCATGGATCGCCGCACCCTTCTCGCCACGCTCGCATCCGGCGCCGCCGTGGCCGCCACGCCTTTCGCCCATGCACAGGAGTACCCCGCGCAACTCGTCAAGTGGGTGGTGCCGTACCCTGCGGGCGGCGGCACCGACGTGATCGCGCGCGTGCTGGCCGAATCGATGCGCCAGACGCTGGGCCAGCAGATCGTGGTCGACAACCGCCCCGGTGCCTCGACCAACATCGGCGCCGACATCGTCGCCAAGAGCAAGCCCGACGGCTACACGATCATGTCGGCCGACAACGCCGTGCTGGCCTTCAACGAGCACTTGTTCAGCAAGCTGCCGTTCAACCCCGAGAAAGACTTCACCTACATCGGTGCGATCGGCAAGTTCCCGCTGGCACTGGTCGTGCATCCGGACTTCCCGGCGAAGAACTTCAAGGAGTTCCTGGCCTACGTGAAGGCCAACCCCGGCAAGGTCAACTACGCCTCGCCCGGTAACGGCTCGCCGCACCACCTCGCGATGGAGATGTTCAAGGTGCGCACCGGCACTTTCATCACCCACATTCCGTACCGTGGCGCGGCGCCGGCCATGGCCGACGTGATGGGCGGGCAGGTGCCCTGCATGTTCCTCGACCTGGCTTCGGGCCTGTCGATCATGCAGGGCAACAAGGTGCGTGTGCTGGCCATCGGCTCGGGTGCGCGCAGCAAGCTGCTGCCCAACGTGCCGACGCTGGCCGAAGTGGGTGTGCCCAACACCGAGGTGTTCGCTTTCCAGGGCATCCTGGGCCCGGCGGGCCTGCCGGCGGCGGTGGTGAACAAGCTCAACGGCGACCTCAACAAGGCCTTCGGCACGCCGACCGTGCAGAAGCGCTTCGATGATTTCGGAATGGAAGCGATGCCCGGCACGCCGGCGCAGTTCGCGGCGCTGTCGCGCGCCGAGTCCAGGCGCTGGGGCCCGATCATCAAGCAGGCCGGCATCAAGCTGGACTGAAGCCGCAGAGGGGACTCTCTCCCTTCGTGAAACACCGAGGAACCGGCGTTGCCGGGCCCCTGGTGTTGCCCCAGTAGGGGGCGAGCCTATTTTTTCGAGCCGTCCTCGAAGACCTCGTCGTCGCGCTGCAGCTCGCCGTTCTCGTCCCAGGCGCGCTCGCGCGTCACGCGGCCCTTGGCGTCGAAGGTGGATTCAGCCAGCAGCGCTCCCTTTTCGCTGAAGCGCTGGTGGGTGCCGACCGGGATTTGCCGGCCGCGGCTCACCACCTGGTAGCGGCCCTGCGCGGCGCGCTGGCCGCTGTCGTAGAACTCGGTGATCTCCACCGTGCGCGTGTCGCCGCTGCCGCTGTAGGCGGATTTGCTGCTCGGCTGGCCGTTGAGGTAGTAGCTGTCGTCGACGATCGGCTCGCCCGCGCTGTTCCAGCGCTGGTCGCGCACCAGCGCGCCTTTTTCGGAGAAGGCCTGCTCACGCAGGCGCACGCTCGCGCGCTCGACCAGCAGGTATACCGCCTCGCGGCGCTTGACGCCCTCGGACGAATAGTTCTGCTCGGTGCGCTGGTTGCCGACGATTTCGTCGATCGCCGCGGTCTTGCCGTTGTCGTAGAAGCTCTGCGAGCGCACCCGCTTGCCCGACACGTACGACAGCCGCGAGCGCAGGGTGCCGCGCGAGTCGAACAGTTCGACCTGCGACGGGCCGGTGCCTGTAAAGCCGCAGAGCCTGGCGTCATCGACCACCGGGGCCAGCGTGGGCGCGTCGGCACAGCGCAGGGCCGAGAGTTGGCCGTGCTCGGTGAATTCGACCGACGCGCGTTCGCTGCCGCTGCCGGTGTCGGGATAGAAGATGGCGCGCCGAAGCCTGCCGTCGGGGTAGAAGCTGCGCACGAGCCCCCGCTCCTGGCCGTCGTCGTAGGTGGCGTCGCGCAGCACGCGGCCCGTGGGCGAGAACTCGCGGGCGCGGCCCTGCAGGTTGCCCTTGGCATTGAGGGTGTGCTCCTTGGCGAGCTTGCCCTTCTCGTAGATGCGCACCAGACCCATCGACACGCCGTTCTGCACCTGTTCCTCGCGCTGCAGCTCGCCGGTTGCGCGGTCCTTGCAGCGCAGCAGGCCGGTCTTGCCCGCGGTGCTGCTGCCGTCGGCCGGGTTCACGCTGCGGCCGTTCAGCTCGCAGTCCAGCTGCGCGTGCGCCGTCGCGGCGCCGAGCAACGCGAGCAATGCGGCGGCGCCGCGGAGGGCGGTCCGGCGCGGGGTCATGTCACTTGTCGTAAAGCGTGTCGAGCGAGCGGAAACCCTTGACCTCGATCGGGTTGCCGAACGGGTCGAGGAAGAACATCGTCCACTGCTCGCCCAGCTGGCCCTCGAAGCGCACCTGCGGCTTCAGCACGAACTCGGTGCCGGCGGCTTCGAGCCGCGCGGCCAGCGCCTGCCAGTCGGGCAGGGCCAGCGCGAGGCCGAAGTGCGGCATCGGCACCATCACGTCGCCGACCCGGCCGGTCCGGGCGGTGGCGAAGGGCTCGCCGAGGTGGAGCGAAACCTGGTGACCGAAGAAGTCGAAATCGACCCAGGTGCCGGTGCTGCGGCCTTCGGCGCAGCCGAGCACGCCGCCATAGAAGCGGCGGGCGACGTCGAGGTCGCGGACGTTGAAGGCCAGGTGGAAGATGCTCTGCATGGTTTCGGATTATGGGCAGCGGTGCTGTGAGAATGCCGGACTTTCTTTTATCGTGGAGCAAGCCTTGCGGATACTCCGGATCTTCGCCGCGCGGATGTGCGGCATCGCTCTTCTGTTCACTTTCGCGGCTGCGCATGCCGCCTGCCCCCCCTCGGCCATCGCCAGCCTCGAAAAGCCGGGCATGGGCGTGCGCAATGGCGTCGACCGCGGGGTGCTCTGGCGCATCGAGCGCGACGGGCGCAGCTCGTGGCTCTACGGCACCATCCACGTCGGCCGCGGCGACTGGGTGCGGCCCGGTCCGACCATCCAGAAAGCGCTCGCGCAGAGCGACACCCTTGCGCTGGAGCTCGACTTGCGCGACGAGGCTACTGCCCAGGTCATGGGCCAGCCGGCCGACCCGGCACTGCTGGCACGCATGCTCAGCGGCGAGCGTGCCCGCCGTCTCGAGCGCCAGAACACCGAGGCCTGCGTGCCGCCTGGCACGCTGTCGAAGCTGCAGCCGATCCTGCAGGTCACGGCACTGGCCGGCCTGGCGGGACGGGCCGACGGGCTGTACCCGGAATTCGGCGTGGACGAGACGCTGGCGGTTTCCGCCCGCAACGGCAACAAGCCGGTCGTCGCGCTCGAAAGCGCGGCCGAGCAGCTGAAGGCGCTGACCGGCGAATCCGAAGCCGAGGAGACAGAGCAGGTCGATGCGGCGCTGGACGAACTGGAATCGGGCAAGCTGCGCGGCCAGCTCAAGGAGCTGGCCGACGTCTGGGCGCGCAGCGACGCGGCCAGGCTCGCCCGCTACCCCGAGTGGTGCGACTGCCTCAAGACGACCGCCGAGCAGCGGCTGATGAAGCGCCTGCTCGACGACCGCAACCCGAACCTGGCCGACGGCATCGAGCGCCTGCACTTCGGTGGCAAGCGCGTGTTCGCGGCGGTCGGTGCGCTGCACATGATCGGCCCGCAGGGATTGCCCGCGCTGATGGCGGCGCGCGGCTTCACCGTGACGGCGGTGCTGACCGATGCACAGGCGCAGACGGCGGTGCCGATGCCGGCGCTTGCGGCGCCTTCGCCAGCGCCGAAGGCCGTGCGCGGCGGCAAGGCCGCCAAGGGTCAGCGTGGTCAGAAGGGTGCGCCTGCTGCCGCAGCAAAGGGCGGTAGATCGGCAAAGGCTGTGCCTGCCGCCAAAGGGGGCAAGGCGCCTGCCAAGGGCAAAGTGCGCAGATAATCGCGACCGCCATGCACGTGCTGCGCCACCCCACCCGCTTCCTCGGCCTCGCCGGCCGCTGGGTGCTGCTGTGGTTCGTGCTGTCGCTGGGCGTGGCGGTGGCATCGCCGCTGGTGAACCCGCAGGCCATGGAGTTGGTGTGTTCCAGCGCCGGCTCGATCAAGGTGGTGGTCCACACCGAAGACGGCACGCAGGAAATGGGCGCCTCGCACATGGACTGCCCGTTGTGCGTGCTGAGCGGCGCACCGCCGCCGGCTGTGGCCGCTCCCGTCTTCGATCTTCCCTTGCCGCTGGGCCGCGTGGTCCAGTCCATTCCCGCCGCGCGCCTGGCCGCGGCCACCGCGGCGCCGTTGCCGGCGCGCGGGCCCCCGGCTTTCTCCTGACGCTCTCAAAACCGTAGCTGCATGCGCGCGACCGAAGCGCATGTGCGGCCTGTCCGGCTTGAAGTTTCGTGGAGAAGGTTCCTCTTGAAAAAGCATTCCCGCGCCCTGGCGATCGCCATGGCATTTCCCTTCGGCGCGCCTGCGCTGGCACAGCAGTCCGCCGAGACGCCTGAAAGCGGCACCGGTGGCCGCGCGCTCAGCACCATCACCGTGACCGGCGGCCGCCCGACCTCGCTTCCGACGCAGATCCCGACCACCATCGAAGGCGTGACGCACGAGCAGGTCGTCGAAACCGTCAACGCCACCGACAGCGAAGACGCGCTCAAATACCTGCCGAGTCTGGTCGTGCGCAAGCGCTACATCGGCGATTTCAACCACGCCGTGCTCGCCACCCGCGCCTCGGGCACGGGCAACAGCGCGCGCTCGATGGTGTACGCCGACGGCATCATGCTGTCGAACCCGCTGGGCAACGGCGCCACCTACGCGCCGCGCTGGGGCATGGTGTCGCCGGAAGAAATCGAGCGGGTCGACGTGCTGTACGGGCCGTTCTCGGCCGCGTACCCGGGCAACTCGGTGGGCGCGGTGGTCGACTACGTGACGCGCATGCCCACGCAGCTGGAGGCGCACGTCAAGCTCAGCGGCTTCGCGTCGAGCTTCGACCTGTACAACAGCCATTCCTCGCCGGCCGGCCAGCAGCTCGACCTGTCGCTGGGCAGCCGCAGCGGCGACTGGTCGTGGTGGCTCAGCGCGTCGCGCACCCACAGCAAGGGGCAGGCGCTGGTGTTCGGCAACCGGCTGGTGAGCGCAGGCACGGTCGGCAGCGCGGGCACGCCGGTGACCGGCGCCGTACTCGGGCTGAATCCATCGAACCAGCCGTGGTGGCTGGTGGGCGGTTCGACCCTCTACGACACCACGCAGGAACAGGCCAAGCTCAAGGTGGCCTACGACTTCTCGCCTACGGTGCGCGCCACCTACACGCTGGGTGCATGGAACAACACCACGCACGGCAGCGTCGACACCTGGCTGCGCGACGCCTTCGGGCGGCCGGTGTACGGCGGGCGCGTGAACATCGGCGGGCGCAGCTACAACCTCGATTCGCCGAGCGCCGCGCTCGCACCGACCGAGACCGCGCTCACGCACTACATGCACGGCCTCTCGGTGAAGAGCCACACCGGCGGCGTGTTCGACTGGGAGGTGGCGGCGAGCCTGTTCGACTATTCGCGCGACACTTCGCGCACGCCCACCACACCGCTGCCCGGTGCCTTCAACGGCGGCCCGGGCCGCACCACCGACATGGGCGGTTCCGGCTGGAACACCTTCAAGGCGGCCGGCACCTGGCGGCCCACCGGCTCGGCCGAAGGCGTGGGCGCGCACGTGGTCGACCTCGGCTTCCAGCAGGACACGGCGCGCCTGCGCACCAGCGTCGGCAACACGCTCGACTGGATCGACGGCTCTCCCGTCACGCCGTTCTCGGCCTTCAACGGCAACACCCGGCTGCAGTCGCTCTACGCGCAGGACACCTGGCGCTTCGCAAAGGACTGGAAGACCACGCTCGGCCTGCGCCATGAGCGCTGGCAGGCCTACGGCGGCCAGCTCGGCAACGCAAGCACGCTGCTGAACTTCACGCCGCGCAAGAACAGCCACGACTCGCCCAAGGCCGCCATCGCGTGGCAGGCCACGTCCGACTGGCTCTTCAAGGCCTCGACCGGCCGTGCGGTGCGCATGCCGACGGTGAGCGAGCTCTACCAGGGCTCGATCGACGGCAACCGCATCGTCAACACGAATCCGAACCTGCGCCCTGAACGCTCGTGGACCACCGAGCTCAGCGCCGAGCGCGACATGAAGGGCTGGGGGCTCGACGGCGTGCTTCGCACCACGCTGTTCTTCGAGAACACCAAGGACGCGCTCTACACCCAGGCACTCACCAACCTCGTGAGCACGGTGCAGAACGTCGATGCCATCCGCACGCGCGGGCTCGAAGTGGCGATGAACGCGGTCGACGTGGGCGTGCGGGGGCTCGACCTGAGCGGCAGCCTCACGCTGACCCGCTCGAAGATCACCGCCAACAGCGGCTTTGCGGCCAGCGTCGGCCGCGACCAGCCGCGCGTGCCCAAGGTGCGCGCCACGCTGCTCGCCACCTACCGCCCCGACGCCCGCTGGAGCTACACCGTCGGCGCGCGCTACGGCGGCAGGCAGTACGGCACGCTCGACAACAGCGACCCCAACGGCGCCGCGTACATGGGCTTCTCGAAGTTCTTCGTGGTCGACGCGCGCGTACGTTACCGGATCGACCGGCAGTGGAGCGCGTCCTTCGGCATCGACAACCTGAACAACAACAGGTACTGGGCCTTCCACCCATACCCGCAGCGCACCTACGTGGCCGAACTCAAGTTCGACCTTTGACCCTCTTTCCACTTCAAGGATCTTTCGCCATGAATGCCTCGACCACTCTCAAGACTCTCGCTGCCTGCGCCATGCTGACGGGCGTTGCGGCCGCCTCCGCGCATGTCACGCTGCCGCCGGGCGGCGCCACCGTGGGCAGCGACTACAACGCCGCCTTCCGCGTTGGCCACGCCTGCGAAGGCGCCAAGGCCACCACCGGCCTCGCCGTGCGCCTGCCAAAGGGCTTCGTGCTGAGCGACGCACAGGCGCGCAAGGGCTGGAAGCTCGACGTGCAGAAGGGCGGAACGGGCGGCGATGGCGAAGTGCGCTGGACCGCCGAGAAGCCCGAGAACGCGCTGCCCGGCAGCGAGCGCGCCGAGTTCGTGCTGCGCGGCAAGATGCCCGCGGCACCGGGCACGCTGTGGTTCAAGGTGCTGCAGACCTGCGACGTTGGCGTGGCCGATTGGGCCGAGGTGCCGGCCTCGGGCAATTCGACCAAGGGGCTGAAGAGCCCCGCCGCGAAGCTCGAAGTGGTGGCGCAGGGCGTGGCCACCGTCGACGTACGCGATGGCTGGGTGCGCCAGTCGGTGCCGGGCCAGAGCGGCACCGGCGCCTTCATGAAGCTCACCGCACCTACCGGCACCAAGTTGGTCGGCATCTCGACCCCGGCAGCCGGCATCGCCGAAGTGCACGAGATGAAGATGGAAGGCGACACCATGAAGATGCGCGAACTCACCGGCGGCCTGGACCTGCCCGCGGGCCAGACCGTCGAGCTCAAGCCCGGCGGCTATCACGTGATGATGATGGACCTGAAGGGCCCGCTGGCCAAGGGCGCGAGCGTGCCGATGACGCTGAAGTTCGAGGACGCCAAGGGCGTGAAGACCGCGCTGGACGTAGCGCTGCCGGTGGGCGCGCCCGAAGGTGCCGATGCGGCCGGCCCGGCGCATCAGCACAAGCACTGAGCCTCTTCAAAGCAGCTGGTCGGGCGCCAGCGGCCCGAAGAGCTTGAGCATCAGCCGCAGCATGGCGCTGGCGTCTGGCTCGGTGCGGGTGTCCTTCAGGTTGCTGCCTTCGGGCGCGTGCCACTGCAGCGATCCGTCCACCAGATCGACGTGCCAGGAGCGCTCGCGCATGCCGCGCTCGATCTGCTCCGACGCTGCGCGCGAGAGTTCGTTGCTGCGGATCAGCAGCGCGAGCTCGGTGTTCTGCAGCTGCGAGCGCAGATCGAGGTTCATTGAGCCGACCACCAGCAGCCGGCCATCCATCACCAGCACCTTGGAGTGCAGCATCGCGCGCGATTCACCGGGAGCGCTGTCGCCGACCGAAGAGCCGAAGACATTGCCGAGGCTCGCCTGCTCGCTGCGCAGTTCGTAGAGCTCGACGCCCATCCTGAGCAGTTCCTCGCGATGGCGCGCGTAGCCCACGTGCGCCACCGGGGCGTCGTTCGAGGCCAGCGAGTTGGTCAGCACGCGGATGCGCACGCCCCGCCCGCGGGCTTCGGAAAAAGCCCGCAGCATGTCCTTGCCGGGCACGAAGTAGGGCGAGATGATGACCAGGTCGGTGCGCGCCTGGCCGATCAGCTGCAGGAGGCCCTCGACCACCGTGTCGCCGTTGGCCGCCCGGTCGGAGGCGGCTTCCAGCGATGCCGCACCGCGCGAGGTGCCGGCCTTGTCATCGGGCCGGCTGACCACGAGGCCCGGTGCCTTCGCATTGGTGGGATCCGAGTCGGCGGGGATCTTGCCGGGCTTGTCGGCCAGCATCACGGCCGGAGCCCAGACGAAGGTGGCGGTGCGCAGGTCCAGCGGCTTTTCGTCCCAGGCGCGGGCGCGCTGGGCGGCGGTGGGAGGCGCGTTGGGGCGCGGCTCGCCGTCCGGCGGTTTCGGGTTGCCGTTCGCGTCCTGGGCGCGGGCCGATTCCTCGGCCAGTTCCTGATCGGCCTTGCGCGCGCGGTCGCGCATGGCCTGCAGCTCCTCGCGCGTGATCAGCGATTGCACGGGGTAGGCGCGCTCGTTGTTCCAGTAGCTGTCGAAGCTGCGCGAGAGATCCTGCACGATGGGACCGGCCGCCAGCACGTCGACATCGATGAAGTTGGCGTTGGCCGCATTGCCGAAATACGCATCGCCGAGATTGCGCCCGCCCGTGACGGCGAGCACGTTGTCGGCAATGAACAGCTTGTTGTGCATGCGCTGCTGGATGCGCGAAGCGTCGTCGATCGAATTGAGGAAGCGGCTGATGCGGGAATCGCGCGAGCCCGCGATCGGATTGAACAGCCGCATCTCGATATTGGGAATGAAGGCCAGCCCCAGCACCGCCGCGTCGCGGCCGGTAGTGTGGAAGTCGTCGAGCAGCACGCGCACCCGCACGCCGCGCTCGGCAGCTCCCCGCAGGCCGCGCATCAGGCGGCCGGTGCTGGCATCGGCGTGGATGGCGTAGTACTGCAGGTCCAGCGTCTTCTGGGCACCCTCGATCAGTGCCAGCCGGCTGCCGTACGCCGCTTGCGGGCCTCCCATGAGCATGAAGCCGGATTCATAGCGGGCCTTGTCGGCCTGCCGGCGCTGCTGCACCAGGTCGGCCAGCGCGGTGCCGCTGGCTGGCGAGGTGATCGCGGTCGAGATGGGGCGCTCGACGTTCTGCGGCAATTGCGCGCAGCCGCAGAGGAACAGGAGCGCCAGGAACGCGCCGAGCGCGGGAAGCGTCGCGGATCGGCGGCAGAACGCCTGGAAGGAGGAAGGCATGCGGCTTCTCCCGATGTTGAGATGAGCAGCATGTATAGCCTAGTCGGCGCCTGCCGCGCGTCGGACAGGCGGACGACCGGCATGGGCGTCAGCGCCCGGCGACCAGCTCTTCCTGGCGCTCCAGGGCGGCGAGCAGTTCGTCGTCGATGTTGGCGTGGCGCTCGGCCAGCTCGGCGGCGCGAGAGGCATCGGTGGCGTAGATGGCGCCACCGTCGAGTTCGAGCATCTCGGTAATGCGCTTCTGCTCGGCTTCGAGGGCTTCGATCTGCGCGGGGAGGGCGTCCAGTTCGCGCTGCTCCTTATAAGAGAGCTTCTTGCGGGCGACGGCTGTCCGGGGCGCTGCCGCGGGTTCCGCGGCCGGGGCGGGCGCAGGTGCTGGAGCGGGTGCTGCGGCGAGGCGTTGCTCGGCGATCTCGCGGGCGCGCCTGGACTGGATCAGCCAGTCCTGCACGCTGCCTTCGTACTCGCGCCAGCTGCCGTCGCCTTCGTAGGCAATGGTGCTGGTCACCACGTTGTCGAGGAAGGTCCGGTCGTGGCTCACCAGGAACACCGTGCCGTCGTAATCCTGCAGCAGGGTTTCGAGCAGCTCGAGGGTGTCGATGTCGAGGTCGTTGGTGGGTTCGTCCAGCACCAGCACGTTGGCCGGGCGGGCGAACAGGCGGGCCAGCAGCAGGCGGTTGCGCTCGCCGCCGCTGAGGGAGCGGACCGGGGAGTTGGCGCGTGCCGGCGAGAAGAGGAAATCCGAGAGGTAACTCTTGACGTGCTTCTTCTGGCTGCCGATCTCGATCCACTCGCTGCCGGGGCTGATGAAGTCTTCCAGCGTGGCGTCGAGGTCGAGCTTGTCGCGCATCTGGTCGAAGTACGCCACCTGCAGGTTGGTGCCGCGGCGGATCTTGCCGGTGTCGGGCTCGAGCTCGCCCAGGATCAGCTTCAGCAGTGTGGTCTTGCCCGCGCCGTTCGGCCCGAGTAGGCCGACCTTGTCGCCGCGCAAGATGGTGCTGCTGAACTTGCGGATGACGGTCTTCTCGCCGAAGGACTTGGTGGCATCGGTGAGCTCGGCCACGATCTTGCCGCTGGACTGACCCGAGGCCACGTCCATGTTGACGCTGCCTTGCACGTTCCGGCGGGCGGCGTGCGTGGCGCGCAGTTCCTGCAGGCGGTTGATGCGGCTCTGGCTGCGGGTGCGGCGTGCTTCGACGCCCTTGCGGATCCAGATCTCTTCCTGCGCCAGGAGCTTGTCGGCCTTGGCGCTGATCACGGCTTCCTGGGCGAGCTGCTCTTCCTTCTGCAGGAGATACTGCTCGAAGTTGCCGGGGTAGGAGCCCAGCTTGCCCCGATCCAGCTCGACGATGCGGGTAGCGACGCGGTTCAGGAAGCTGCGGTCGTGGGTGACGGTGACGACGCTGCCCTTGAAGTCGATCAGCAACTGCTCGAGCCATTCGATGGAGTCGAGGTCCAGGTGGTTGGTGGGTTCGTCCAATAGAAGCACGTCGGGCGCGGCCACCAGCGCCTGGGCCAGTGCGACGCGCTTGCGGGTGCCGCCGGAGAGCGACCCGACGCGGGCGTCGCGGTCCAGGTGGAGGCGGTGCAGCGTTTCTTCCACGCGCTGCTCCCAGTTCCAGGCGTCGAAGGCTTCGATCTGGGACTGCAGCGCGTCCAGATCGAGGCCGTCCGCACCGGAGAGATAGAGATCGCGAATGGCAATGACGGGGCCCAGGCCCTGGCTGGCTGCGGTGAATACATCCGCGTCCATGTCCAGCAAGGGTTCCTGGGCGACATAAGCCACACGGAGGTTCTGCTGCAACTGGAGAGTGCCGTCGTCGGTCTTCTCCAGGCCTCCCAGTATCTTGAGCAGGGAAGACTTGCCAGCACCGTTGCGGCCGATCAGGCCGATACGCTCCGATTCGAGAAGAGAGAAGTCCGCATGATCCAGCAGCGGGACGTGACCGAACGCGAGCTGGGCGTCGAGGAGTGTGATGAGTGCCATGTGGCGCGGATTATCGGAGGAGCCGATGTCAGGGCCTGGCGGTGGAGGAGGAGGCCACCCCGTGTGAGGGGCTTGAGGGGCCTTCTTCAAGTTTCTTGCGGGCAGCCTTGCAAGGTCCGAAAACTGTCATATACTCGTGGGCTTCGCTGATGAATACCGCAAGGTGTTCGAGGCAAGCAGTCCTCCCAGGGGTTCTGCTTGCGAGTCGGCAAAGAAAGTCTTCAAAAAGTTTGACTGGTCTTAAAAAAC